>CAKZUM010000385.1 GCA_937921525.1 uncultured Saprospiraceae bacterium | reverse complement strand
TGTTTAGAACAGAGAGCAGAGAAGAGAGAGTAGAGACGTATTTCGATCAGAGAACGACGAAATTTCGTCCTTTTTTAAACGTAATCTGTCTCTATTCTCTACTCTCGCTTCTCTGTTCTTTGAAATGTCCAGTAGTATGATCTACGTTTACTAAACCAACCTTTGAATTTTAGTAAACGTGTTATCATTTATTCATTTATTCATCAGAGTAAAAACTAATACCCCTTCAAATCAAAATCTGAGCTATCAATCAGCTCTGTCCACTGCCCCATCTTCTTTTGAATTACTTTAAAATGATGTAATTGATCCTCCGTAACTAAGGAAATTGCCATACCTTTTTCTCCCGCCCGACCTGTACGTCCCACCCGATGAATAAAATCTTTGGGAGATCGAGGCAATTCATAATTGATGACATAAGGCAAAGCTTCAATATCAATGCCTCGTGCCAATAAATCAGTCGTAACCAATACCCTAAGCTTGTTTGATTTGAATTGTTTTAGTGTTTTCGTTCGTGCCGATTGACTTTTCTTCCCATGTATGGCAGCGGCTTCAATATCATTTTTTCTGAGTTTATTCGCCACATTATCCGCTTTGTAGGTAGAGGAGGTAAAAACTAAAGCTTGGTGGATGTTTTGACTCGTAATTAAATACCTCAATAAAGGTCCTTTTCGGTCCGCAGCAACTAAAAAAGCTGTTTGGTCAATCAGCTTTGGTTCGTTTTCGGCAGCGTCAATCTTTATAGTAACTGCATTGTCTAATAAAATGGCTGACAGACTTGCCAAATCTTCACTTAAGGTGGCAGAAAATAGTAGATTTTGCCTGTTGGTAGGTAGCAGTCTAATAATGTGATCCATTTCTTTTTTAAATCCTAAATTCAGCATTTTATCTGCCTCATCTAAAACTAACAGGTCCACTTTCGATAACTTTACTGCATTGTTATCCACTAAGTCTAATAACCTTCCTGGGGTAGCCACCAATATTTGTACTTGATTCATAGCCTGCATTTGGGGATTGATCGAGACGCCGCCGTATACCGCCAAAGTTTTAACTCGTGTTTTAAGGTACTTGGCAAATTGACCAACAACCATAGCCACTTGCATTGCCAATTCTCTGGTTGGTACAAGGACTAAAACAGGTACCTCTCGATTCGTAAATGCTATCCTTTTTTCTAATTTCGCTAAAATAGGCAATACGTAGGCTGCCGTTTTTCCAGATCCCGTTTTGGCGATTCCTAACACATCTTTTCCATTTAAAATAGGAGGAATTGCCTCACTTTGTATGGGATAAGGCAAAGTATACCCCTCTTTCTGCAAGGCAAGCAATAAGGAAGAAGATAAATGTAGATCTGAAAATGACATATATTTATGTTAGGGCCTATGGCAATTTACTCTATGAGTTATTTAACAATGAGTCTACTCTAAAAAGGAAAGTTAAACAATTTCAAGACATGGTCTAAAATAATAAGATGTTTACGAGGTGAACGAAGAGTCAAAACCGAAATACTTCCCCAATAAGTCATTAACGACGAATTCTTGGTGGCAGACATTTTAAAAATGGCTGACACCTTTTCGTAGCCCCAAGTATCAGCCACTTTCTAAGTGTCTGCTACTAAGAGTCCGTCCATTAACATGACGGCTATGGTTAGTCACTTTCTTCCATTAAAACATATCAAAAAACGACTTCTCGCTCTCCATAAGGTGCTTACTACAGATTTTTTTCAATGGATTATATATATGAATTTACATACATTATTTTCTTTTGTAATTACTCGAAACATATTGATTTTCAGTCAATTAATAGGAAAAAGCAATGAAATTTAACATAATGTAAACGAAAACTATTATTTATTGTCTATTTTTTTGCTTATGATTAAATATATAAGTAAAGAGGTCAAAATTTTATGTATTTTACAGAAGGTTTGGAAACTATTCTCAAGAATAGAAGGTAGACAAATTATACAAGCATTAGCATTATAATATTCACCTATTCTCCAAATCTACGTGACTTTAACCGATTAGCACAAATCTATTCCTCCCAAGAATAGCAAACGTTGACAATATGACCAAAACTCACTTGAACACCTTAAAAGCTTGTCTTTTAGTTAACTGTTTCCTCCTACCTCTGTTGGTCTTCTCTCAAAATAATCAATCAAACAGAGACCTACCCGAAACCCTAGCCAAATGGTCTAGCAAAGACAGTAGACCCAATTATATAAAACTGCAAAAAGAAGCCAAGTTTAAGCAAAAAGACTTACTAACCCTGTTAAATGAAGGAAAAAAAGGAAAAGAAAGAAGTGTTTTCAAATTAAAACAAACCAAAAAAGGTAAAAAAAATAAAACACGATATATTTTTGAACAAACTTATCTAGACCTCCCTATAGAAAATCATCATTGGATACTTCATGAACAAGAGGACTACGTAGTTTTAGCACAAGGACAATTCGCTAAAACCAACGAAAACGAAGATGCTACTCCTGTCTTAAATGCAGATCAAGCTAGAGACATCGCACTAGAAATTGCAAACGCCGAAGAATATGCTTGGGAAATTCCTGCTTTAGAACAAAACCTTCAAGAGGCACTCCATGATCCAACTGCTACTTTTTATCCAACTGGAGAATTAGTTTGGTTAGCTCCTGAGCAAGGGCAAGAATTAGTACTCGTTTATAAATTTGATATTTATTCGCTCGACCCAGCTACTAGAAAAAACTATTTTATCAGTGCTAAAACAGGGCAACTAATCAAAACGATAGATTTAATCAATGCCAATTGTTCTGGACACAATCATGCTCCAAATGAGGCTTGTAAGGAGGCCAAAAATACACTAGCCAATTTCTCTCCAGCTTCAGGTACAGGTATTGCAAGATATATTGATTTTAATAATGGAATAGTAGATATATCCACCGACTTTGATGGAAGTAATTATAGTCTTAATTATACAAGCCCTGAAATAGACATTCGTACGCAGAGTGCTAATAATCAATGGAACTATAGTAATCTGACAGACTACTACGATGAAGATAATTTTTGGGATACCCTTCCTATCGCCATTAGTGCTCATTGGGGAGCGGAACAAGTTTACAAATATTTTTTACAAGAACACGGCAGAAATAGTTACGATGGAGAGGGAAGTCCAATCATTAATATCGTCAACTATGGTCAGAATTATCCAAATGCCTTTTGGGATGGCGTGAAGATGACTTATGGAAATGGAGATGGCACTCAGTTTGGATCTTTTACCTCCTTGGATATTATTGCGCATGAAATCGCACATGGCGTAACGGAAACTAGTGTCGAGGGAGGACTTACCTATTTAGACGAATCGGGTGCTTTGAACGAATCTTTTAGTGATATTTTTGGAAGTGTCGTAGAGTTTTATGTGTACGATGCACTAGGCGTACCCGAAGAAGCTAACTGGAATGTAGGAGAAGATTTTGACTTGGCAAATGGTTTAGGTCTTCGAGATATGGCGGATCCACATACCTTGGCACATCCTAGGGCATATCTTGGCCAATACTGGTATGATGTAGTAGGCGATAATGGTGGGGTGCATACCAATAGTAGTGTTCAAAATCATTGGTTTTATTTGCTATGTGAAGGGGGTAGTGGGACGAACGAATTTGGATATGAATATTCTATTGCTCCGATAGGGATAGAGATAGCTACGAATATTGTGTATCATAATTTAACGACTTACATCACTTCAAATAGTACCTATTTGGATGCTAAGGATGGTTCACTAGATGCTGCTTTAGATTTATATGCTGATGATATAACTATTTATAATGCCGTCCAAGAAGCTTGGTGTGCAGTCGGAATTGGCACAGGTTGTGGCCCTACTATTGAAATTAATAATCCAGTATTAGATGAAATGGTTACTGCTGGATCTAGTTATGAAGTTGTTTGGAATAGTCCTTTAGTAACGCCTACCTCTAAAGTACGAATTGAATATACCACAGAGGAAGGAGATCATCCAATTTGGAATTTTATTGCAGATAATATCGCTAATACAGGTACGTATGATTGGGCGGTACCTAATGATTATAGCGGTACTGTCAGAATTAGAGTAACCGATGACGGAGACCCTTCGATTGGTCGAATTAGAAATAGTGATTTGTTGGGTTTAAGTGAATTATTTGAAATCACCCCTTGCATCAGTCAAGTGACTTTTGAAAATCCTAACATCATAAATACAGGTGCAACGGCAGACTTTATTGGTACGGTTGATGGGTCAGATTATGAATGGAAAATAGATGGTCAAGTAATTGGCACGAGTAAAGATTTAAGCCATACTTTTTCTACTCCCGGTATTTATGAAGTCACTTATACTTTATCCAATACGGCGGGTACTTGTTTCAATGAAGAAACGAAACGCCTTTATGTAGTCGAGGACAATTCTAATGGTTTTTCTGTTCAAGTCGCAGGGCCTAACTCAGGAGGCGGACGAGCGTATGGGCAGGAAATTATTGAAACTAGCGATGGTGGATTTGTTTTTATTAGTTTGTTTACGGCTATGGTTTTTAAAGTGGACGCATTAGGAAACGAAGTGTGGTCTTCCGATGGTTTACCGAGTCCTTCCTATCCCAATTATAGATTAACGGCTACAGAGAAAAACGATGGGAATATATTAGTCGTGATGGGAAAGGCAGAAGATGGCAGTACCAATGATAATTTATTATTAGTGGAATTAGATGGTGCGGATGGAAGTATTGTCAATAGTGCAGGCAAGCAATTATCAGCCAATGGCAAGTTGATGCCTTATAAAATAATCGCTACAGATACGAGCTATCTAATAGGTGGTGGTATTCAAAATGGAACTGAAAAAAACCTATTTGTTGTTCAATTAGATGCAACTGATTTAAGTGTTCAAAATCAATTATGGGTGGGGGATAATAGCCGAGATGATTTCTTCGGTGACTTTATTGCAACAGAAGCTAATGGTGGATTCCTATTAGGTTGGATACAATCTGGTGCTAATCCTAAGCACTTTGCTTTGATGAAGCTAGATGAGAATTTACAAGTGGAATGGAAGGAAGGATTGGCTAATTATAAATTTTCTCCAAGCAGTAGATCTCGAATGCAATTAAAAGAAATTCCTGATTGTGAGGGGTATATGGTATTAGCAGATGGAGATGAGTATGCCAATAGTGCTTTACTTAAAGTGAATACCCTTGGTAATGTATCTTGGGTAAAAAGATATAATACCCCTGACGCATTTGACGGGCAATTGATTTCCTTTCAAGACATGGTTGGAGATGGAAATAATGGCGTAACAATGATAGGCATTAACGCTACTACTTTAAACTCTAATGCCTACCCAGAATCGGTCGATTATCAATTGATTAATGTTGACTTTGATGGACAATTAAATTGGAAAAGAAAGGTGACAGGATTAGATTTAATATTGCCTAGTTTTCCTAGTTATAACTTGATCGTTACTAAAATACTATTGGCTGCAGATGGAGGGTATCTCGCCGCAATCCCTGGTGGTGATGGCGGAGAAACCCATTTAATCAAAACCGATTCTATGGGAATTGATTGCTGTGTCATGGCGAATACCAATATAGTGGAAGAAGATATTACTTCCTCCTTTTATGTTGATTTGGGTATTAATACAACACTCTCAGCCCCACCAGTAATTGCTGCTGCATCTGATTATTCATTTAATATTGGCGCACCGAATACTTTAATTTTTCCACCAAAATGTGCGCTTGAAAAAAATACATCCATTGCCGCCTTTAAAATAAAAAGTCGAATAATATCTGTCAATACTTCCCCTGAAATCA
>CAKZUM010000384.1 GCA_937921525.1 uncultured Saprospiraceae bacterium | reverse complement strand
TTGGTAAAAAATTATCAAATGAAGCCTTTTCTATGAGGTTGAGTACTCTTTTAATTGAATATAAAAGAAATAATGCTTAGCTTTATAGCAACAATTTAGACTTCTTCATTTTTATATCCCTTTTAGTTCCGAACTTTAGTATCGGAAATGTAATTAATCATAAGTCCCATTTCTTATTCCAAAATTTTTTTGTTAATCCTTTTTTAACGATTAAAAACCTATAAGACTTATGCTTATTCTTTACATTGCACTGGGATCTTTTATTATTGGAGGCGGGTTTGTTTTGGCGACTAGCTTTATGTCAAAAGGAAGACGAATCCAATAGGTAAGAAAAAGTAGTCTTGAAATACAGACTATTCAAAGGCAGTTATTAAAAAAACTGTTTAGATGACCAGGGTTAAAGCAATTTAATCCTGGTCATTGTGTTTTATGGCTGTCCATTCAACTCTGCCATTAAATCTTCAGCAGAGGCAGCACTTCTATTAGCTTGTTTGGCTAAGTTAATCGCTTTTTTTGTTAGCTTTTTAGCTTTTCGGGTTTTACCATATTTGGCATATAATAGAGCTAGAGATTCTAAATTATAATAAGAAGGATCAGATTTAGCCGTTGTTTTCACCCTTTTTAGCAATTGTTTTACTGCTAGCTTATCATCCACCAAGTCATAATAATTCCAAGCTATTTCATTCATATCTTCTTGTTCTTGTGTAGGAGACATCGCTAAGTATTGCTTGACTGCTTTTGCATAATTCACACCATCTTCCGCTTCTCTGTAATGATTTAATTTGTAAGCAGTTGCTAGCTTTACGCCTCTTTCTGGATAAACTTTTGGTAATAGCGTTTCTGCTGCTACAATTGGGTCTTCCGAATTCCTCAAGAAATTTTGAACAATGGACTGGATTTGATTCTCGACTTTTGACTGACCAAACTGTTCCACAAAAGCAGCTTTGTTCTCAATGAGGTAGTTAAACAATGGAGAATGTGCTGATTTCGTCAACTGAAAAATTAGTTGCCTGATCTCTGGAGTATTCCAATCTTCTTGTGTATCAAGGTAGGCATCTAAAATAGTCGCTTGCATATTATCACCTGCATCTATACTAGAACTCAAATACTTTTTTAGAAATTCTTCAGATCTTTCTCCTTCCGTAAAACGCTCTGCTAATGTGCCAATAGATTCTTCTTCGCTCATTGCTTCTCGGCCTAATTGAAGAAATCCGCCAGCATCCTTATATCCCGCATATCGGTGTGCTACCGTACCGTCTGAGTTAATAAACAATAGGGTAGGGTAGGCAATGATTTGATATTTTTCTGCAAGTTTCACACCGATACCTCTCTCCATATTCATTCTGACATTGAGAAAATTATCATTATAGAGTGTGCCGACGTCTGGTCTAGGGAAGATTTCTTTTTCCATTACCTTACACGGCCTGCACCAATTGGTATAGGCATCCAGAAAAACTGTTTTGCCTTCTAATTCAGCTAGGGCTAAAACTTCGCCCCATTCTGCATCTAAAAATTCTATTCCTTTATAAATGACAGAATCTACTTTTTCTGTTTGTGAGAAGGATACGAACGGATTATATAGAAAGAGTAATACTAGTAGTAGTTGATGTCGCTGGATGATCATGTTCCTTAATTTTTTGCGTAAAAGTACAAAAATCCAAATATAAAAAATGGCTATCCTATGTAATAGAATAGCCGTCCGTTAGATCATTAGGAATAAGCCTAATCATAAGACTTTTTCACAAATAAGAAGTTGGCATATGAAAAAAAACTAATTTTCATATACCAACTTCTTATTTACAAACAAGTCTATAATTTACCCACCAATTATTTGTATCAATTGTCTAACATGCTTCTCCGCACCTGTCTTACTCGCTAATTCCATAGAATCATTGGCTATTTTTAAAGCCTGAGACTTTTTACCATTTTTATTCAGTATAGAGGCATAGGTTAAGTGATAGTCCAAAACCGCTTTATTCTGTTCTAGGGCCTTTCTAGCCAGTTTTTCTGCCTGTTTCATGGCAGAAGCATTTTTAGAAAAATTCTTCTCTATTTGTTGTGCCAAACCATGCAGTTTTTGATCATTGTTTTTCACCTCTTTCTTTACATAATCATTGCAACATTTCAAATATTTTTGCGCATCTCCCATGGCTAGGCAAAAGTCCATATCCGATTGCAAAGCGAACAAAGTAGCATCCTTTGGAAGATGTTTTTTCATCGCTGCCTTTGCTTCATTTAATAAGTCTTCGCTTTCATACTCAATAGCTTTTGCGGCAGTAGTTTCGCAGGCTTGCTTGATCTTTGCAGTGACTAAATCCTTAGAATATAAATTAGTAATTGCTTTTTTATGTTGAATTAACAAGTCAAATATTCTAGAATCAGACTCTGCAGTTGCCTCGTATATAATTTTAAGATTCACTGGGTCTTTATAGTCTTTCTTTTTTGTCAGGTACTTATTAGCAATTTTAAGGCTTGGCTTATTTGATTTATTTAGTGCTTTTATATATTCATAGATAAACTCAGGATCTCTCTTTCCCTTCTCATATTCTTCTGCATAATCTTTGCTATGATCTACTTTATTCAGCACCATCTTACCGATCTTAATAAAATCTTCTAGTTGTTGTGCGCCTTTTAACTTATGAAGAACCACCCCGTCTGAACCTATATAAAATAACGTAGGAAAGGCAGATACAGGATATTTTTGTCTAAATTTTAATCCCTCCCCTTGTTCCATATCCAATTTCATATTAACAAAATTGGTATTGTAAAATTCCCCTGCTTCTGGTGTGGTAAATACTTGTTTCGCCATTCTCTTGCAAGGGCCACACCATACGGCATAAGCATCTACGAAGATGGGCTTACCTTCCTCCTTTGCCTTTGCTTTTGCTTCTTCAAAAGTGCCGTGAAAGAACTCTATCCCTTGTGCAGCACTCTTCGTAGCGAAGAAGGAAAACATTCCTAAGAATAGAAGAGAAGCTAATGAGGAGAACGGACTAAATTTCCTATTGATTGAAATATGCATGAATTATTGAATTTTTCGACAAGTTTATCTAGAGCCAAAAAGTAGTTGACACTTTTTTACCACGGATTCACGGATTTTAAGCGTTCTACTTAGTTTAATCCGTGAATCCGTGGTAAAAAACACAATTAGTGTAAACTTCTTTGATAATCTTGTCAATTTTTCAGAAAGTTGCTTAATTGTTGGGAGGTCTAGAATCAGAGAATAGAAGCCCTGCTTCACACAAATATCCTACTATTATCTTTCTAAAACATTGCCAAATACAATTTAGTATACGAATTAAGAGGATTTTAACCATTCTGTTTTGAGAATAGAGAAGCGAGAGTAGAGAATAGAGACCTATTTCGTTTAAAATAGGACGAAAATCGACAAGTTTATCCAAAGACTAAAAGTAGTTGACACTTTTAACTTCAAACTCAACTTCAACTTCAAACTCAACTTCAAATTATGACGTTGACCTTAAAACAGGCTGTCAACATCTCGTTTTGAGGTTGAAGTTGAGATTGAAGTTGAATTTTTTTAAAAACTATTCTCCACCAAATAATAGATCAGAACTATTTCTCAATATTACTAAAAGTTG
>CAKZUM010000383.1 GCA_937921525.1 uncultured Saprospiraceae bacterium | reverse complement strand
CTATTAAATAGTCGAAATAAAGTTCAGTATAAAGGCGAAGGTATTGATATTACTTTCTCTACGGAGGGAAGAACTTGGATTAATTCAGATGGACAAACCAATATGCCTTCTGGTGAAGTCTATACTTGTCCAGTTGAAAATTCTGCTAATGGGGTCGTACATTTTTCTTTACCTGCCATCTATATGGGAGAGGAAGTGGAAGGCGTCACGCTATGGGTCAAAGATGGATATGTAGAAAAATGGGAAGCTAAACGAGGTCAAGCCTTTATGGATAAAGTACTACAATTGGAAGGTGCCAGAAGATTTGGCGAAGCGGCTATTGGAACTAATTATAATATCAATCGCTTTACTAAAAATATTCTCTTCGATGAAAAAATAGGCGGAACCATCCATATGGCATTAGGACAATCCTACTTCCAAACAGGTGGTAAAAACCAATCTGACATCCACTGGGATATGATCGGAGATATGAAGAATGGTGGAGTGATTTATGCAGATGATGAGAAAATTTATGAGAATGGGCAGTTTCTTTTTTAAAAAATAGAAAATGGAGGACATCATCATCAGCGATGGAAATTTCCATTTACTCATTTTCACCTTTAAATCATTTGAGTGTAAAACAATTTAGGGGCATTTTCTTGAAATTGATCGGATCACTTGTAGTGGTCCGATCAAGCTGCACGTTTCATCGGACCACTGCAAGTGATCCGATGAATAAATTTGCCGCCCCAACTTTGTTATACACTCAAATCATTTACTCCTGGAAGACCTACCCTAACCTCTACTACTCCACGCTTTAAGCACAGATTCAACTTGTCTAATACTTCCCTTTTCAGACTGCTCAAATTTATCACGTCGCTCCTGAGTTACAGCATTAGAATACCACCAATCATGAGTATCTTTTATAGTGGTCGCCAAAGGACGATAAGTCAAACCGTTTACGACAGACTTATCTATATTGACTCGAGACATTCCTTTAAATTTTTCTCCAGGTAGTACCCAAGGCGCCAAAAAAAATAAACTATTCTCTTTCAGGAAAGTTAAATTTTCGACTGGTATAAAATTAACTTTAGTTCCAAATGCGGCATGTGCTCCATACACATAAGCAGGCAAGGTCATATCAGATGCTGGGCCTACTCCATTGAAAGTTCCTGTAGTCCCCTTTTCGAGTAAACGAATCATCCACTCTGCAATATCTCTTACATCTATATACTGTATAAGCGACTGTGGATTACCAGGCAAAATAATATTTCCGCCTTTAGCCAATCGCGTTGGCCAATACATAAAGCGATCGGTGCGATCTGCTGGACCAGTCATAAAAGTAGGTCGCACCACAATGGTTCGATCCTTTCCAAAAACACTACTGGCTGCTAATTCTGAGTTAGCTTTCATGACTCCATAATCATAGTACCTTTGCTCTTGTTCCTCAATATCTTTTGGAATTGCTAAGACCAATTCTTTATCCTCTTTCAAATTGGTCGTATAATAAGGATAGTAAACACTTACTGTTGAAGTATATAAATAGAGTCTCACTTTATCTTTCAAGAGTTCCGCCGTTGCTTTAGTCCATGCTACTTGGCGACCAGAATTATCAATTACCGCATCCCATTCCCTATTTTTTAAGGCCTCTAAATTATCGTTTCTATCCCCTACTAACATTTCTATTTGATCAAATAACTCAGTGTGAACAGTTGGTTTGGTTTTACCCCTAGTAAACGTAGTTATTTGATGACCTCTTTCTAATGCGTACTTTATTTGATGTGGTCCTAAAAAACTTGTTCCTCCCAATATCAAAATCTTTAATGGTCCCTCTTTCTTAATAGTAGGCAGTGCCGCCTTAGACGTATCACAACTCGCTAATAATGGACTCCCTACAAAAGGTAGTAGTGCGGATGCTTTAACACTTTTGCTTAAGAAGGCTCGACGACTAGAATTAGGCTTTTTATGCATGTTATTAGTATTACTGTAAAAAATATAATTCAAATTTAGTAAAACTCTTACAAAACTGCCCTTCATACAGCTGTTTCAACTAATCGATCCATATTCTAATTCAATGAAGTTGTTTAAAGATGTATTAAATACCGTACCTTTACGCAACTACACGATACCAATATTACCAAAAGCAAAGTTTGAGATTATACTCAATACCCCTCTCCAATCTTATTTAGTAACGCAATTTTTAACCAAAATCTGTCTCTATTCTCTGCTCTCGCTTCTCTACTCTTTAAATGTAGTTCACTATTATTTCACGATCTAAAACAACTATGGGAAATGCACCTTTTGAAATTGAATCTGCCAAACCGTTTTCTGAAAGTCTTATTTGGCAACTTAATCAAGACTTTTATAAAAATAAAGGGATGGATATATGGCGGTATGGAGAGGTACCGCATAATATCACCAGTAGCTCTATGGTGGGTAAAACCTATGCAGAAATAGTTTTTGCTTTTCTTAAAGACTTAGCGGCCAAAGGACAAAATAAAAGTACGGTATATATATTGGAATTAGGGGCGGGGCATGGACGATTGGCATTCCATGTTTTAAAGCATTTAGAGCAACTCGCAGAAAAAGTAAATTTAGATCTTCCGCCATATTGCTATGTGCTAAGTGATATTGCACAAGAAAATCTTACTTTTTTTGAAGAACATCCACAGTTTAAATCTTACCATAAAAAAGGCTTAGTAGATGTCTCCTATTTTGATGCCATAGAAAGTCAAGTCTTGGATTTACGATATGCTAACAAAAAAATATCTTCCAACGACTTAGAACAGCCCATCCTAGTTTTAGCTAATTATTTTTTTGATTCTATTCCAAATGATCTGTTCCACTTTAAAGATCAAGTGATCTCCACCTGTGCTGTTAAATTGGATTCAAGGGTAGACCCAATAGGCTTAGATGAAGCTAGTTTATTGAAACAAATAGAGACCAGTTATTCTAAGACATCCATGGATGCTCCTTATTATAAAAATAACGTGTATAATGAAATATTAGAAGATTACCGAAAAGTCTTATCAGACACCTATCTGTTCTTTCCCCAAAAAGGTTTACAATGTTTAGACAATCTGCAAACCCTTTCTAAAAAAGGGTTAATGGTTATTTCCATGGATAAAGGGGCGCATGACATTCGATCTTTAAAAAATCAAAAAGAGCCGGATATGGTCACGCATGGGAGTTTTTCTTTTTTAGTCAATTACCACGCTTTGGGTAGCTACTGTGAAAAACAAGGAGGGCTTCCACATTTTCCAACCTCGACTAATAACGCTATTGAAGTTGCTTGTTTATTATTTTTAGAAAATGGAGAAAGCTACACACAAACCACACAAGCCTACCAACGATATGTCAATGATTATGGCCCTGATGATTTCAATACCTTGAAGATGTTCAGTTATCGACATGTGGCCAGAATGAGTTTAGAAGAAATCATTGGATTACTGAGATTAGGAGCGTATGATTCTACGCTATTCATTAATTTTCTTCCAAGACTTAAGCAATTATCTAAACGGGTTAGTTTTGAACAAAGGACGGATTTAGCGAATGCGATGTATGCCACTTGGGATATGTATTACACCTTTAATGAACCTAAAGACTTAGCTTTTGAAATTGGAGGACTACTCTATCAACTCGGTTATTTCTCTCCCGCATTAGAATATTTTCAATATTCTATCGAACGGTATGGGCATACTGCTGATGGATATTATAATAGAGCCTTGTGTCATTATCAGTTACGAGAAGATGAGCAGTTTAAAGAATTAGTAAAAGAGGCAAATGCTTTATTCCCATCATTTGAGGCCTTAGCGCATTTAAATTCTTTAGATTTGGGAGCAGAGTAAATTCTCTTGATTGTCTGCTGTTCACATAATCGCTAATTAGGGTAATTCCTAACGGAAAGGATGTTATATTTACAAGTAAAAATGTAGAATTTCTATAACTTTCAAGCACAAAACTATTGTTACAAAAACGTCCTCCTAAAACCAAATTTGGAAAACGTCTAAAAGATCCTTTTGGACATCTTATTCCATTGAAGCGGGTCCTTAACATGCTACTGGGCATCATCAGTTATCGTCGCCTAAATATATTGAATCGCCTGACAGTAGAAGGCATGGAACATTTAAAAGACTTGCCTAAAAATAAAGTGTTATTTATCTCCAATCATCAAACTTATTACGCAGATGTAATTGCTTTGTACCATGTTTTTTGTAGTGCAAAGTGGGGTATGAATAATATTAACTTACCCGTATACCTTTTATCCCCTAGAGTAAAGAATTTTTATATAGCGGCTGAGGAAACCATGTCTGATAGTGGCTTCTTACCAAAAGTTTTTTCGTATGCAGGAGCAGTCACTGTAAAAAGATCTTGGCGAGAAAAAGGGAAAGCTATCAAAAGGGGAGCTGATATAAAAGCTCCAGAAAAAATAAAAACAGCTTTAGAGTATGGTTGGGTGGTTACGTTTCCACAAGGTACGACTACCCCTAACGCACCCGTAAGAAAAGGAGCAGCTAACTTAATAAAACACTTAGACCCGATAATTGTCCCTGTCACCATTAGTGGTTTTAGAGAAGCATTTGGGAAGAAAGGGTTAGCTATTCAGAAGAAAGGTGTACAATTGAAAATTTTATTTGATACGCCCACCCAATTTGGAAAAGATGCAGAACTCTCTGATATCATGAGTTTTTTGGAAGATCATTTAATTGAAAAGAAGTAGTTCTAGTTATACATTCTTAAACAACTTCAACTATTAGTAGTTATAGGTTGTTATTTTGTAACTATTCAGCACTACATTAAGAACCCACCCCGACCCTCCCTTAAAAAGGGAGGGAGACATCTACGATTGAAAAAATCGTTTTGGAAACGGAATATTTTCATTTCAACGACTCCCCCTCTTCCTAAGAGGAGGTTGGGAGGAGTTCTAGCTTGTGTGCTGAATAGTTATAATGAGTCACCCTTTAATTCGATGTGAATTTATGTTTACTTTTGATAACTACAAAGTCTATTATAATATCAATTAATAACTATGAGTAATCATATAGATTTAAAATATTTGCAATCTTTTCAAGTTTTGGCAGAAGAATTACACTTCCGAAAAGCTGCTGAAAAGCTTTACATTTCACAACCAGGGCTGAGTAAACAAATACAACATTTAGAAACACAACTCGGTGTTAGCTTGTTAGAACGAGATCGTAGAAATGTACGACTTACGCCAAGTGGAGTATATCTAAAAACTCGAGCTAAATTTTTGTCAGGTTTTTTAGAACAAACAATTAGCCAAATTAAAGTGATAGAGGCAGGTTTAGAAGGAGAGATCAGAATTGGATTTGTCGGGTCTGCTATGCAGAAGGTAATCCCTGATTTAATAAAGAAATGTACGGCAACGTTTCCAAATATAAATTTTGTATTCGATGAAATGTCTAATAAAGCACAGTTAACGGCACTACAAAACAACCAAATAGATTTAGGCTTTGTGCGATTGAAAGAGGTCCCCACCCCTATTACTATACGTCCCATACAAACAGAAAATTTTGCCTTAGTAATTCCAAAGAACCATCCTATTAAACCTTCCTCTTTTAAATCGCTAAAACAATTTGCCAAAAATCCATTTATCCTCTTTTCAAGTGACTATAGTTCTGCCTATTACAATAATATCATGAGTATCTTTTCAGATGCAGGCTTTGAACCAAAAGTCTCTCATAAATCCATTCATGCGAATACCATTTTTAGGTTAGTAGAAAACGGACTAGGAGTTGCCATAGTCCCTATTTCCCTTACTTTAGACGTGGAAAAAGCAATCGACATCCAAGTAATTCAGTTAGAAAAAATCAGACAACAGGCCATTTTATCCATCGCTTGGCGGAAAGATCAGCATTTCCCAGCCTTAGAAAAAGTGATGCAATTTTTGACAAGTTTATCTAAACCACAAAAGTAGTTGACAATTTTACCACAAGGTACATAGGTCACATAGCATAGGTCCTACTATGTGACCTATGTACCTATGTGGTAAAATACAACCCTAGCTTTGTCAGCTTAGTTATATCAAGCTGCTTCATTCCTAAATTTGTGGTAAAATTAATATCAACTGTCTGGATAATCTTGTCCAATTTTTATAATTTTAATTATTGTTTCTAAAGTTTCAGAAATTATTGAAAGTTCAACAATTAATATGTATTTTTAGGTCTGAAATTAATTACCAGATCGCTGCGCTGTCAGAAGCGAGAGTTGGTCAACATCATACATCTGACTTCTGACAGTTCCGTTAGCGTCAGCTAACCAGAACGATCTGACATCTGACCTCTAATTTTTGACATCTGACTTCTAAAAAATATACCAATGCTAGCATCCATCGCTTTCTATCAAAACGAGTTCAATCAATATTTAAATAAAAAAGTTCAAATAAAGGCTCCCGAAAGTTTGTATCAGCCTATATCTTACATCCTCAATAGTGGTGGTAAGCGACTACGGCCTGTATTAACTTTAATGACAGCGGAGTTATATGGCACATCTTATAAAGAAGCATTAGATGCGGCACTTGCAATAGAGATTGCCCATAATTTCACGCTAGTCCATGATGATATTATGGATAATGCACCTATCAGGCGAGGAAAAGAGACGATTCATACCAAATGGAATTTGAATACAGCTATTCTTTCTGGGGATATGATGTTGGTGCAAGCCTATCAATTATTTGAAAATTATGAAGGACAAACCTTTAAGGAATTATTTAAGTTATTCAATAAAACGGCCTTGCAGGCATGTGAAGGGCAACAGTATGATATAGATTTTGAGCGACAAAAAGAGGTGAGTGAAAAAGAATATTTGACAATGATTGAATCTAAAACTGCGATTGGCTTAGCTACTTGTATGCAGATGGGGGCAATTGTGGCAGGTGCAAGTAAAGGAGATATTTCCAATCTTGGAATGTTCGGAAAAAATTTGGGGATCGCTTTTCAACTACAAGATGATTATTTAGATGCTTTTGGAACAGCTAGTACTTTTGGGAAAGCTATTGGAAAAGATATTATTGAGAATAAAAAGACTTATCTATATATTAAGGCATTGGATAATTTGGCCACACCAAAAGCTAAACAGCTTAGGGATTTATATACAGAGAATCTTTCTATTCGTCCAGATGAAAAAGTAGCTATCGTAAAGGCCTTATTTATTGAAAGTGGAGCTACTACCTTATTAGAAAAGCAAGTGCAAAAATATACAGAAGCTGCCTTTGATATTCTTCCAAAATTACATATTGCGCAAGGACATCAGATGGTATTAAAACATCTTGGACAACGATTGATGAAACGGGCGGTATAAAGATCGAAGTATTACTCCGTAGCCGTTACACGAATGTCGTCAATTTAAGGAACTAGATGTCTAAATACGCATAATTCAACGCAGATTTAAATGATTTTATAGGTCGCCTGTATTAGATGTGTTCCCTAGGTCGAGAGCGTGACATACCTATATGGTGGCTTTCAACTGTCAACATCCTTCACGACCTACAAAAATCCATATAGCTACAAAGTAGCTCCGTATTGGAGTAGGACATAATTAGTAATAAAAAAAGTCAACGCCTAGATACACGACCTACAAAGATCCGAAAAAATCTGTGTAGCTACGAAGTAGCTCAGCGTTGAATTATGTCTTATAAGCTGCCTAGTTTTTCTTAAGTTGACAACATTCCACTGGAAGTGATCCAATAAATCGGCTATTCCAACTTCATTTTAACACTCAAATAAATTAAACTACTGAGTAACGACAAAACAATAACTTCCGCATCTGCCTCTATTCTTTTCCAGTTTGAAAAACTTAAAAAATAAGTCCGTAGCCCTGCTATGCACTGATTTTTTAAATTCTTCAAACAGAAAAATAATTAGAGCCAACTTACGGAATTTATTATTTCGTCGTTCCTAAGAAAAAAGAGTAGAAATAAATTTGTTATCTAAATTGATTGAAAACGAATTTATCTCTACTCTCTATTCTCTGCTCTCTGTTCTATAAAAAAATTAGTTTCTAATAAATGTTTGGTACAAAAATAAAAGCACAATTCCCTATTTTTCAAGCTCATCCCAATTTGGTGTACTTAGACAATGCAGCTACTACTCAAAAACCAAAGATGGTCATTGATGGCATTACTAATTTTTACCAAAAAGAAAACGCTAACATCCATCGAGGGATCTATGATTTGGCGGCCCAAACTAGTGCAAAGTATGAAAAAGTACGGACAAAAGTCGCTGATTTTATTGGAGCGACCTCTCCTAAAAGTATTGTGTATACGAGTGGAACAACAGCTTCAATTAATTTAGTTGCAACTAGTTTTCTAAGTCCTCGCTTGGTTGCAGGAGATGAAGTATTAATTTCTATGATGGAACACCATGCCAATCTGATTCCTTGGCAAATGATTTGTAAGGCTAAGGGGGCAAGTTTACGGGTTATTCCAATAAATGCAGATGGTAGTTTGGATATGAATGCTTACAAGCAAGCATTAAGTCCTAAGACTAAGATGGTAGCGATTACGCATATCTCCAATGCCTTGGGCACGATTAATCCAGTAGCGAAAATGATAGCATTAGCGCATCAAAAAGATATACCCGTTTTAGTAGATGGGGCGCAGAGTACCGCCCACTACCCTATTGATGTCAATGCCTTAGACGCAGATTTCTTCACCTTTTCTGGACATAAAGTGTTTGGGCCAACAGGTATTGGCATATTGTATGGCAAACAAGCTTTGTTAGAAACAATGAGCCCTTCGCAATATGGTGGAGATATGATTCGTAGTGTTAGTTTTGAAGAAACTAGCTTTGCGCCAAGCCCACAACGATTTGAGGCGGGTACTACTAATATTGCAGGAGTGATTGGCCTAGGCTATGCGATTGATTTTTTAAATCAGCTAGATAAAAAAGCGATAGGCGTTTATTTAAAATCTTTAGGAAAGTATGCGCAAGAACAGCTTTCTGCTATTGATGGCTTAACAATCATTGGGACGGCATCTGAAAAAACAGGGATTATTTCTTTTACCTTACAAGATATACATCCTCATGACATTGCCTCTTTTGTAGGCGCTAATAATATTGCTATTAGGGCAGGACATCATTGTACCCAACCTTTAATGAAACATCTGAAGCTTCCCGCCACCTCTAGGGCTTCCCTAAGTATATACAATACTCAAGAAGATATTGATTTATTAGTAGCTGCTATTAAAGAAACTGTTGATTTTTTTGTAATTTAGTAGGTGACTATTCAGCATACAAGCTAGAACTCCCCCCGACCCCCTCTTAAGAAGAGGGGGAGGCGTTGAAATGAAAATATTTCGTTTCCAAAAACGAGTTCTTCAATCGTAGATGTCTCCCTCTCTTTTTAAGGGAGGGTCGGGGTGGGTTCTTAATTCTTAACATAGTGTTGAACAGTTACTTTAGTACTTCTAAATC
>CAKZUM010000382.1 GCA_937921525.1 uncultured Saprospiraceae bacterium | reverse complement strand
CGCAAGTTGGCTCTAATTATTTTTCTGTTTGAGGAATTTAAAAAATCAGTGCATAGCAGGGCTACGGACTTATTTTTTAAGTTTCTCAAACTGGAAAAGAATAGAGGCAGATGCGGAAGTTATTGTTTTGTTGTTACTTAGCCTAATCCGTGAATCCGTGGTAAAAAAACACACGATTAGTGTAAACGGCTTTGATAAACTTGTCGAAGTCTGCTTTGAATTGTGTGTATTTAGCCACCTAAGGTAGAAAGCCTAATGCACAATGGTGTGAATTGAAAAGCCAAAAGCAAAATCTAATCATCCCACCTTACTAGCAAACTGCTTAGGTGTAATACCAATAAATTTTTTAAAATGTCGAATGAAATGACTCTGGTCAAAAAAACCAGAACGGTAAGCGACTTCTGTAGAGGAATAACGTTGAGCTAATAATTTCTTGGCCTGTTCGATACGAAGATTGAGAAGGTATTGTCTTGGTGGGAGATGAAAATGCTTTTTGAAAGTACGGACTAGCCCATATTCTGGCATATTGGTCATATGGGCTAATTCTTTTATAGATACTTCACTTAGATAATTTAGATGAAGGTACTCTCTAACCAATTTTGCTTCTTCAAAACCTTTTGCCGTTTTAGATTTTGTAGGTTTTTGACAAGCGTGTTTTTCGATGAGGGCTTGCAAGAATTTGATTAACAAATGCTCAGAGGCAATATGGTCACTACCATAAATTAAATTGGGAAAGGCAGCATGTCCTTTTTGAAATATTTTTTTGTCTTCTATTATAGGAGCTTTAAAGACTGGTAATTGATCGGGATAACCCATACTAGACATTGCTCGCTTCATTGTTTTCTGAGAAATGTACATGCTGCTAAAATGCCAAGGATGGTTTTTAACGGATTGTCCTGCATGAACATCATAGGGGTTTAAAACGAGCATCCCTCCTGTTTCGACGACTTGGGTCGTGCCTGCATGAGAGTAATCGCCTATGCCTAAATTGAGGAAAATAATGGTATAACTTTCGTGAAAGTGAGGCTTGAATTTATAGGTCGTAAAAGAACCAGTAAATAGCTCTAAGTTGTCAATGGAGGCATTGACAAAATGCTTGGCATCGTTGATATGTAGCGTACTGGCTTTCAATTATTTTAACTTGATGAGTAGTTAAGTTTTGTGTACGGTATTCTAATGCTATAAAGGTACTAATTGTTTAAGGAAGGGAGGTTCTATTTTGATATTTTTTTTACTTTTTGTAAAAGCGACCACACTACTGGACATTTTAAAGAGCAGAGAGTAGAGACAGATTTCGTTTAAAAAAATGACGAAATTTCGTTGTTTTCTAATCGAAATACGTCTCTACTCTCTCTTCTCTGCTCTCTGTTCTAAACAATGTCCAGTAGTGTAAAAAGCGACATAATTCAACACGGAACTACTTCGTAGTCAAGCAGATAACACAGATTTTTATAGGTCGTGAGTGATGTTGACTTGGATTTGACCTGTGATTGGGCTTAAAGAAGTATACTATGAAACTCACGACCTACTGAACACATCAAGCAAAGTTGACCTGAAAAATCAGTAAAATCCGCGTTGAATTATGCGTATTTAGCCATCTGTATAAATAGCATTGAGTTATAAATATTAATTATACCAAATCGGACTAGTCCAAGCTCGTTCCTGAATAGTCAAAGGAACACGGTCAGGATAGCTAACCCCATACCGAATTTTATCCCATAAAGTATACCGAGCCGTAGGCACTTCCAATACCCGTACATAATAAAATGCCGAACTAGTAGGATCAAAATCTGGATCCGTCCAAACCGTTTGTAAACTGACAGCCCCCTTGGAGCGATCCCATGCGCCCGTCTCCATGTTCACAGGGGCATCAATAGGGGCAACAGAACCATCTGATTGAATAACCCTGTTATCAGACACGGCTACATTGTAGATTTTTTCTTGCAGTTCGCCATTTGTATACCAACCTTTGATGACTTGTAGTCTATCTAAATTGGCGCCTTCGCTGTCCTTATTAGCCCAAATAATAAAGGAGGGAGCTGTTGGTTTATTAGCCGTTGAATCTAAAGTCGGTAAATCTCCGCCCATCGCAACGCCTTTCGCATAGCCATCCGTAACTAAAGCTTCATAGCTATCATATTGATTGTCAAAATTGTAGCCCCCGAAAAAGCGAACTTGTATGCGACCGCCACTTGTCCCATAGGTTTCTTTTCGTTGCATCGCATCGAAGATATGCCCTCTGGTATTGGCCTCTGACCAAACTGCCATCAGGCCACCGGGATTGACGGCATCGAATACCCGCTTGCCAGTACCAGGTTCTAGTATCCAATTTCTGGAACTTCGATTCTCTGCATTATTATCTAAAAAGGCATGATTGCCGATAAACTCACCATTTTCTTCTGTATTGCCTGGAATGCCATCGTGGGTATCGGTACTACCAATTATTCCAAATTTGAATGGATTGACACCAAAAGATTCTTTATATTCTAAACCCTTTTTCAAGGCATATCGGACGTAGTCTTTTTCTGTTTTACCATTGTAAGCATAGGTTTCAAAATCGGCAAATTCGTCAGATTGCCAGAAACTAGGGTGGACTTCAGAGTTGCCTTTTCCTTGGTGGATTTCTACTAGAGGTTCCCACTTACTTTGCGTGAGGGCAGTAGCTTTTGTTTTATCCATAAAAGCACCTCCGACTGATAAATTAGAGTTGTGCGGAATGGCCAGTACCGTAGCTCCACCTTTTGTATATTGTTCTAAACTTTCCCATAGTTTATTTTCATTATTGGCCTCTAAAGCACTAATTGGGTAATCTGGTACGACCATATCTCTAAAAAATATATTTCGATGAATGTGAGATTTGGAAGCTCCTAAGGTCCATTCATAAGCGGCGAAAGTGGTGAATTTGCCAGGGATGTAATGCTCTTCCGCAGCATCTAAAATAATATCCCACGCCTTTTTGGTCGTTTCAAATCCTTGGAAAAAAGGAATATGAGAAGGTTCGCTTTTTAGTCGGGCTGCATTTATTTCAAACAATTCTCGCATTTTAACCGTGTCCATTCCAATAGAGCGAAAGTATATAGCCATAGCTGAGTAATGCCCGGGCGCATCTTTGGTATGTACCGTATATAATTCGCCTAAAAACTCTGAATGGTCTGTCACCGCTGCAAAATCTAAAGGACGCTTGATGGTCACATCTTCTCTTAAAATATTAATGGTTTCCCCTTTCGCAAAACGATAAGCGTCTGAGGGAGAACTACCTGCACCTCCGATAAAGGCATCAAAGGACATATTAGTATGGACATGCATATCTCCCCAGTACAATTTGCGTTGGGGCTGTGTAGGAATACTCGCCTCGTCTACATTCGCAGAGGTGGTTGCTCGATCTCTTATTGGATTGTCTACGGGATCAGTAATTGGACCTGTGGGGAGTAGGATGCGATAGGCAAAAAATGCTAGTATTAAAAATAGTAAGAGGACTAGTAGCCAGATTCTTTTTTTGGTCATTGCTTTGTTTCCTTTGTTGAAAT
>CAKZUM010000381.1 GCA_937921525.1 uncultured Saprospiraceae bacterium | reverse complement strand
TCTCGGAATTGATAGGTAGGGTTTTGGTTACTATTATTAGCCTTGCCCTGCATCTTTGCTATTGTTACGTAAGTGCTGCCTCCTATCGACCGCTGTATTTCGTATTGAAGTTGCAGAGGTTCTTGTTTAGCTAACCATTTTACTTCAATATCTTTTCCTACTAAAGACGCATTAAATTTCTTTATCTGTATTGGAGGTGTTGTAGTGGATCTTGCAACAAAGCTATTACCTGTAAAATTTTGATTCCCATAATTAACAGGACTAGCAGCCCCTTTATTTTTTACATAAATTGTACTTTCTCCATTAGGACTCCATATGTTCAATTCCGATGGAATAGCAAATACATTGAAAGGATCTGAATGAGGCACTAAATCTGCTCCATCCGTTTTCACGGTTCGTATCTCTATGCCATCTCGATCAATGAATAACCATTTAAACTGATTAAAACTACCACTTGCTCTAGTCCACGGTTTACTATCATTAGCTGCTCTCAACGGCGCGCCCCAGCAGCCTTCTCCTAAATAGATCGTTCCATTTTCATCATCTCTTGCAAATCCTTCATAACTGTTAGGCCCTTTGGATGGCTTAATTGGATAGGTCGTTTTCACAACATGTGCATCTGATTCGACGACTACTTGAACTTTGAATTTATGAAATAAGGTTGCCCAATTTAATAACTGTTCATTCTTTTCTGGTTTACCTTTTGTATGAGGTCTGATAGTGTGGTGGTATTGTGCCATCCTCCATTGTACAGCAGTGTGCTTCTGTAAATCATTGGCTAACCAACGCTGTTGTTTTCCACCAGCTGGAATTAAAGAATTTAGCGTATAAACTCTCAACAAATCAGTCCCAAAAGTAAAAGCATAAAAGAGATCTTTCGTATGCACATCAAATAAATCCATTAAGGTTTTATTAGCATATTCATGGTTCCCTCTTGTTACAACAATCGGAGTTAGCTTACCATCTTTAGTAATAGTATGCTGCCAGTCATCAAACCATACGGGCCATTGTTTGTCATTATCCGCACCTGTCATGTCACCACCAAATAAGACAAAGTGAGGTTGTAATTTACCTACTAATTTATTAGCGTTAATACGACCTTTTCTGTGGTTTCTAGAATCGCCGCCAGCAATAATGGACAAGCGAGTATAAGGAGAAGCAGGGGCAGTTTGGAAAGAATAAATTTTAGAACTCCCTCTATTGTCATTGACTTTAAAAAAGTAACGAGTATTGGGTGTCAATCCTGTCAAGCGAACAAAGTGATTATTCATCCCCTTTATCTGGAGTACTTTATCAGGCATTCTAGCTTTAGCGTATCCTTCAAATCGTTGTCCCTGTAGCTGGTGAGGTGCATAGTAGAGAACAGGGTCAGTACCGACTATTTGATCCCAAGCTACTACCATAGAAGTAGTAGGGTCTTCGCGCCACATACACCTCAATCGTGCAATCTCTGCAAACGCAGTATTCATGCAGACAATAAACACAACTACTATTAATATTATATTTTTTATATTCTTACTGAACATCGCAGGCTTAACTATTTTTTGATTACAGCAATGCTGTAATATTGGAATTTAGATTCTGGTTGCTGAAAACAGCAATATGAGGTTGGAGACTTTATTTTAATATGTGGAGTTTTTATAAACGCAAAAACTGCCCCAAAAATGTATTTTTTCTATTATATCGTTACTTAATAACAAATTTAGCAATCAAGACAAATTTATTCAAACTCAAGTTAAACCTTTAAACAGACATTTCGTTGATTTCTATTGTTAAGGTACTTATAAAGTTTAATGGATATTAAGAATAATATAAGGATCACAAAAATACGAAATTCACCTTCAATAAGCCCCTTTAAAAAAGGTCTGTTTAGGGGATAAGTTGTAATTTTGCAAAACACAACAAAAAATAGTAACAATATCATGATAAAAGATACTTTAATAACTGGTTTGATTCAAAAAGAATTGCAGCGCCAGAGAGAAGGAATTGAATTAATTGCTTCTGAAAATTTCACAAGTCAAGCCGTTATTGATGCAATGGGCACTTGCTTAACTAACAAATATGCGGAAGGATACCCCGGCAAAAGATACTATGGTGGTTGTGAAGTAGTGGATGAAATCGAACAATTGGCTATAGATCGTTTAAAAGAATTATTCGGTGCGGAATATGCTAACGTGCAGCCACACTCTGGCGCACAAGCAAATGCAGCGGTATTCTTGGCATGTCTACAACCTGGTGATACGGTATTAGGTTTCGATTTGGCGCATGGTGGTCACTTGTCCCATGGTTCTCCAGTAAATTTCTCTGGTAAAGTATATAAGCCTGTTTTTTATGGAGTTGAAAAAGAAACAGGTCTTATCGACATGGATAAGGTGGAACAAAAAGCAATAGAAAATAAGCCTAAACTAATCGTTTGTGGTGCTTCTGCTTATGCAAGAGATTGGGATTATGCTAGATTTAGAGCGATTGCGGATAAAGTAGGGGCTTTACTATTAGCAGATATTGCGCATCCAGCAGGTATGATTGCTACTGGTTTATTAAATGATCCAGTGCCACATTGCCACATTGTAACTTCTACCACTCATAAGACCCTTAGAGGACCAAGAGGGGGAATTATTATGATGGGTAAGAATTTTGAAAATCCTTGGGGCAGAAAAACAAAAAAAGGCAATCCAATTAAGATGTCTTCTGTTTTAAATAGTGGTGTTTTCCCTGGTATGCAAGGAGGGCCATTAGAACATGTCATTGCAGCGAAAGCAATTGCTTTTTACGAAGCGTTGCAACCTGAGTTTAAAACTTACGGAGAGCAGGTTATTAAAAATGCGAAGGTAATGGCTAGTGCATTTATGAGTAAGGGCTATGAAGTTATCTCAGGAGGCACAGACAATCATTTAATGTTAATTGATCTTCGTTCCAAAAACGTTACTGGTAAAGTAGCAGAAAATACTTTGGTGCGAGCAGATATTACCGTTAATAAAAATATGGTTCCTTTTGATACACAGTCTCCATTTGTTACTTCAGGTATTAGAGTTGGAACTGCTGCTGCTACCACAAGAGGCTTCAAAGAAGAGGATTGTTTAAGAGTAGTAGATTGGATTGATGCCATATTAACTGATGTAGAAAACGAAAGCTTAATTTTAAATACTAAGAAGGAAATCAACCATTTTATGGAACAATTTCCATTGTATGCTCAATCAGAAGTGATCGGTTAAATAATATTTATTTTAGAATAAAAAAGCCTCTTCAGTAATGAAGGGGCTTTTTTTATTCCTATGAAATTCTAAAAATGTGTGTTTGAACCTGCCTACGTTCCTTGGCTATGGTACATACCTAAGTATTTACAGTGTGGTAAAAATCACGTCTAAAATGGGAACTCTTAGATATAGTTAGTTTATAAACCTAAGTATTACTATTAAAAATTGGCTAAAGCCAATGATAGTTTTTGAACGCAGAGACGCTGAGATGCAGAGATTTAGATTTTTTCTACGAAAAAATCTCTGCATCTCTGCGTCTCTGCGTTCATTTTTTTCATTGGCGACAGCCAATACTGAATATTTATGCATCTTGGAAGGCAGGTTCAAAAGAATTAACTCCTCTCTAATCCCCGTATCTCTTGGTTTGGTATTTGTATTATTCAATGTGCGTAACCTCTTTAAGGTTTTTATCGTCTTAATAAAGTGTTTTAACTAGAATACACTTTTTAAGTTATGTCTAAACAAATAAACCTATCCACACCATGAGCATGATATACCTTTCAAAATTGACGATTTTTTTATTTACTCTTTTTGCTGGAGTCATTGGAACTGTAATTGGCTGGTACTGGAAAAAACGAAGCGAAGGTACTTGGCAAGAAGATTATAAAGTAATAGAAAAAGAAAATACCGCTCTTGCAAAGAAAGCAAAGAAGGCAGATAAAGCTAATATTCGTTTAAAAAAGCAAGTAGATAATTGGAAAGAGAAAGCGGAAAACGCCGAAGTTCAATACAAAGAAGAAGTAGCCAATTTAAAAGAGCAGCTTACCAAATTCAAGGATACCGATAAACAACAATTAGAACAAATTCGTCAGTTAGAATCTGCCAATAAGAACTCGAAAAATAGCTTAGAGCGATTAGAAAATGCGCATATCAAATTAAAAGAAAAGTATAATTTGGACATGGCAGATCTAAAAGAATGGCGTAAGAACAAGGATAAATTTAACCGAGAAGTAAAAGATATAAAGAGTCAGCTAAAAGTAGCCAACGAAAAGGTACTCCGATTGACAACACTCAGTACAAAACAAGCAAAGGAGATCGAAGAAAACAACGCCTTTGTTAGTAAGTTGAGAGGCTTAAAAGCTAGAAACAAGAAATTTGCAGAAGATATTGCTTATTGGGAAAAGAAGCATTTTGATACACATCATGAATTGGCTGCGCTTAAAATCAGTTTTGAAGAGTTGACCAATAAGCACCAAGCTCTAGAATTACAAAGCCAATCTGTTAATCAAAATAATCAGCAGATGTTGCAGAAGGTTCAGGATTTTAAAACTCGATTCGTGGATGTTCATAATAAGTATCATCAACTGTTGGAGACGCAGAAAAATTAACTTGGTAAGCTCTTTAGCATTGGCTGTCGCCAATGGAAAAAAATGAACGCAGAGACGGGGAGATGCAGAGGCTTAGCAGCATTTTAACTACACTTGACTCTGCATCTCTGCGGCTCTGCGTTCAAAAAATATAATTGGCTTTAGCCAATGTTGAACAGTTATAAAAGAATTATTTCTCCGCCGTTAACACAATCCGCTTAGCCGCCACCCCTTCCACTTTTTCTCTAGAATAGAAAACAGGAAAAAACTGATCCTGCGCCCAAAGCTTAAACAAATTATCATAAAACGGATCATCAGGGTTGCCTGATTGCCCAGGGCTATTCGTTCCTAAACATTGATCCCAATCGCCTGTATCTACAATCATTCGGAAAGAAGCTCCGCTGGATTGATTGTCGTTTCCACCCGTACTACCTACGGTATATCCATTGCCTCCTCTAGGCATCGGCCCTACATCTAACTTTTTCCGAATATCTGCTTTCACCGCATTACTCATAGGATGCTTTAAGTGGATGTGTTTGTATTTTTCTTGGCCATATTGCCATTTCGACATATCTGTTCCGAGCTTT
>CAKZUM010000380.1 GCA_937921525.1 uncultured Saprospiraceae bacterium | reverse complement strand
GCGATCCTACAAAAAAAAAACTAACAAGCACTGATTCTTCAAAGTCATCAATCCATAAAACAACGTCCCCGTCTGTGGCCATTGTTATACTCAATTACAACGGTCAAGCATATTTAGAACAATTCCTACCTAGTGTTTTAGCCTCAATCAATACCAATCAAAAAGTAATTATTGCAGATAATGGTTCTACAGATGCTTCTATCCCTTTCTTAAAAAAACAATACCCAAACGAAGTAGAAATAATAGATCTTAAGCAAAACTATGGCTTTGCAGAAGGGTACAATCAGGCACTAAATCAAGTAAGCGCTGATTATTACATTCTATTAAACTCAGATGTAGAAGTGACTGCTAATTGGATAAGACCAATTATAGATTTAATGGAGCTAGATACTTCTATAGCGGCCTGCCAACCAAAAGTCTTAGCCCATCACAATAAAACAATTTTTGAACATGCGGGTGCTGCGGGTGGGTACATAGATTTTTTAGGCTATCCTTTTTGTAGAGGGAGAATCATGGATGTATGTGAAGAGGATAAAGGGCAGTATGATTCTGTAGAAAATATTTTTTGGGCGACTGGTGCTGCTTTGATAATAAGAGCTTCTCTATATCACGAAATAGGTCAATTAGATGGCGATTATTTTGCGCATATGGAAGAGATAGATTTGTGTTGGCGATTGAAGCGAGCAGGCTATCAGATAAAAGTCGTCCCAGAATCTCTTGTTTATCATGTTGGTGGCGGCACATTGAATTATCAATCTCCTAGAAAGACTTACCTTAATTTTAGAAATAATATTGTTACCTTATTTAAAAATGAACCTGCCTTAAAATTACTTTGGTTGTTGCCTGTTCGTTTTAGTTTGGATGGGGTAGCAGGCATTGTCTTTTTATTAAAGGGGCAGTATCAGCATACTTTAGAAATTATCAAAGCGCATATTTATTTTTATAAAAACATTAGAAAGTTAATTGCTAAACGAAAGTCTTACACACAGTTAATAGAGACTGCTAGAATAGGGAAAGAAACCAAAGAGGGAAGAGTAAGGAAAAGTATCCTTTGGCAATATTATGCTTTGGGAAGGAAGGTGTATAGCAATGTTCTGAAAGGTAAATAAGTGCGGAGGGTGGGGTTTATAATTGTTCACATCAGCTTTATCCCGCAACTTCCTGTTGCTGGATAAATTTATACGAAAAACACTTAATTTGTCCAGCAACGGGAAGTTGCGGGACAAAAAGACCTACTATTCGTTTCAAAAAGGGAACTGCTGCATGACCATGATTAAAACATTATTTAGTTTACAAATTGAATAGTATTAGATCATATGAATTTAGCCGTTCTCTTAGTTCTAGAGTACAGTTAAATTCAGCATATTTTTAATGCGTATTCTATTAAAGGGCAAACCTTTTTCTCGAAAAGACAGCCATTTACGCCCCAAATGCCCCCCCTCACATATATAAAAAAGCCACTTTCTAAGATTAAATTACCATAAAATAGGAAAATAATACCGAATAGTAAAAGTGCTTATATAAAAGCTAAATAAGCCTTTATATTTGTAACTGTGTAGTTTTCTCATAGTATGTTTAGCTCTCCAACATTCCCTACCTTAGCCTCCCTTTGAATGTTGGAGAATTTTTTTTTCTAATCTATACTACACAGAATTCAATCTTTCCAAATAGTAATTTTCCTTCTCTGTCATCTTTTCTTTCGCCTCTTTTCCTTTATCATCATATCCACATAAATGTAGTACCCCATGTACCATTACCCTATTTAGTTCTTGTTCAAAAGTAATTTTAAAGGTCTTTGCATTATCGGCTATTCTATCAATACTTATAAATATTTCGCCATCTACAATCTCTTCTTCCGCTGCATAAGGAAAAGTAATAACATCAGTTAAGGTATCGTGATCTAAATAATCTAAATTGATTTGGTGTAGGTAAGCATCTTGGCAGAAGATAAACCGAATAGAGCGCAAGACTTTATCTTCGGCCTCTACAACAGTTGTAAGCCAATTGGAGGTCGTTTCTTCTAGAAGCTCAAAAGAAACCTCTTCATAAAAAAAGTGAATGCCTAAATCGGAAGGATCAATAAGGTCGGGAAAGTCCATTAAGGAGAAAAGCCATTGAGGTGTGGTCAAGTACCAAATTCAAAAATTGAATTTGGCACCTGAGTTTAATATTTTTTACATCAAGTTGTTCGGAGAGCGACTAACGCTGTTCATCTAGTCGGAAACGCATTTCCACAGTACTTCCGTTATCTTCGTAATCAACACTATCAGATAGCTGATGCATTAAAAACACTCCTCTTCCTCCTATAGTAGTAAGGTTTTCTGGAGCTGTTGGATCAGGCAAGTTCCTGAAATCGAATCCTCTTCCTTCGTCTCGTACACGTAATGCGATAGCGTCTTCTGTTTCTTTTAGTAAAACTTCTACTGTTTTTGATTCATCATTACAATTTCCATGCTTGATGGCATTTGTAACAGCTTCGGTTAGACTAATCAGTATATTCCCATACATATCGGGAGCGATCTTATATTGGCTTGCAATTCGCTCTACAAAAGCTTCTACACGAGAAACATTTCGTGGATCAGAAGACAGCCTTAACATAAGTTCAGAATGATTGGGTAGTAAATAATTGACCATCAAATTTCTTTAGTGAGACAATACGTTACTATTAAAAATGAGGTTGTTTTGAAGAATCAACTTCATTGAAATAGTTACTTCTTTATTTTGGATATGTCAACAAGAATAAAGGTCAAAAATACAGGTAAGATTATGATGAGCTTACAGGCTTTGATAACATCCTATTCCTAATAATCTTTTGGAATAATAGATCGTTACAAAATTTAAAGCCAATAATTTCTCTCGATCAAAAACTTGCTATATGAATTTCATGGATTATATATAAACACAAAAGTATAGGTTAATACAGTTGAACGCAAGTCTCTTTTTCATTTTCTTGTCTTCTTTACTGACATTCAATGGATTAAGTTGGTATTTTTTTTTCAAAAAAAACTAAATATGGTGTTATTTAATATGCTTCAAACGTAGGGGGAAGCTACAATTTTCGTGTCTTTTATATTGCAAAATGGTTTATTTTGATAATCTTCAAGCCAAAAAGCACCTATTTTTGTACTATATAATAGAGTTATAGGTCGAAAATTTTATATCTGGATGCAACAACAAGAAAAGAATAGCAAGAAACTGTGGAAATTAACAGAATCCTATAAAAAGGGCTATCAACCTGATGTAGATCAGGGGCTAATCGGATTAAAAAAGAAAATAAATCACAGGGAAAAGGTAAAATATTTCTCTTTACAACCAAGGGTCATTCAAATGGCAGCGGCTATTCTATTATTAATAGGTCTTGGTGCTGGCTATCAATTATTTTTTACCAGTCCTTCTCATCTACAAATTCAAGCAACAAGCGAAGTTGTACACGCACGTTTACCAGACGGTTCAGAAGTATCGCTCAATAAAAATAGTCAATTATCCTTCCCTGAAAAATTTGAAAATGGGAAAAGAATAGTACAGTTGAATGGAGAGGCATTTTTCAAAGTAAAAAAAGATCAATCCCAACCTTTCATTGTTCAAACAGCAACTACAAAAGTGGAAGTATTGGGTACAAGCTTCAACCTTCGAGCCTATGCAAAAGAAGAGGTGACGAGCTTAGAGGTAGAGGAAGGTAAAGTAGCCTTTCATCTGCCAGATAATGCCCAACCAACTATTATAAAAAGTAAACAAAAAATTCAATACCTTCAATCAGATAGAATATTAGAAGAAGTTACCGCTATAAGCTGGGATGATACTGCTTGGCGTGCCCCTAAGCTCACATTCGACAATACCCCTCTATCCGAAATAATTACTTACTTGAAAAGTAATTTTGATGTGCAGGTTGAGGTTGTATCTCCTAAGCTCTCCAAATGTTCCTTGACTGCTACCCTAGTAAATAATGACCCAGTATCTATACTAAAGAGAGTAGAAAAAACGTTTCAAGTGCAATTAGATACTACTACCCCTACAAGCTATAGCTTAAGTGGTGTCTGCCAATAGGCGAACTATTTTCGTCTAGATTCACAAGGGTTTGCCCAAAGAGTATTCGTTTTTATGAACATTTGTCTAAAGCAGCTATGTGTTTTATTTGTTTTGCTATGTTCTAGCCTCTCTTTATCTGCACAAGCCGATCTATTAACACAAAGAATAGATTTTGAAGTAGAAAACCTACTTTTAAAAGATGCGCTTATTCAAGTCAGCCATCAATCTCAAGTTGCTATCTCCGCTCCAAGTAATTTACTCCCTAATAGAAGAATTACCCTACAGGCCAAAAATCAATCGCTTAACAGTATTCTAAAAAAAATTCTTAAAGGAAGTTCAGTTAGTTTTAAAGTAGAAGAACAAGAAATTCTTCTTTTTAAAAATTTGCCGCCGATCCCCTCTTTTACGATAAGTGGTTATATAAAAGAAAAAAGTAGCGGTGAGCGACTAGCTTTAGCAACTGTTTTTGAAAAAAATCTAGGCAAAGGAATTAGTAGTAATGAATATGGTTTTTATAGTATTTCCCTTCCAAAAGGATTCAATGATTTAGAATTTTCCTATACGGGTTGTCATACCTTATCGAAGAAGATAAATTTAAAAAACAATATCATATTAGATGTCGAATTGGATGCTTCTGTTTTGCTAAAAGAAGTATTAGTTACCTCCAAAAAAGCAACGAATACGGTATCTGTTAATACTAATACGGCAAGTTTACCTATTCAACAATTACGGATGGTTCCTTCACTAGGAGGAGAGCCAGATTTAATTAGAGGCTTAAGTGTGTTGCCCGGTATTACTACTGGCCCTGATGGATTTGGAGGAATTTATGTTAGAGGGGGCAATGTGGACCAAAATTTATTTTTACTAGACGGTGTACCTATTTATTATCCATTACATTCAGGGGGGATTTATTCCGTTTTTGATGAACGAATTATCAAAAACGCCCAATTATACAAAGGAGATGCCCCTGCTAGATATGGAGGAAAATTATCTTCCGTACTAGATGTTCAAATGAGGGAAGGCAATCAAAATAAATTTGCAGGTCATTTAGGCGTAGGACTTATCACTGCCAATGCAAGTTTAGAAGGACCTATTCAAAAAGAGAAAAGTTCGTTTATAGTAACGCTTCGTCAATCTATATTCCACACTTATATAAAACCCATTAGTAGACAGCTAAAAGAACGAAAGGGCGATATAGGACAAACCAATCATTCTTTTACAGATTTTAATTCAAAGATTAATTTTTCTATTGGTAAAAGAGATCAATTATACTTGAGCGTATATCATGGGAAAGACCATTTTGCAGATGATAACCTATCAGAAAATCAGCAATTTGTTCCTAAATCAATTGAGCATAATCAAAATTTAGATTGGGGAAATACAATAACTGCATTGCGCTGGAATCATTTGTTTAATGACAAGTTGTTTGCCAATACGACCCTTACTTCTAGTAAATTTCATTTTCAATCAAAAGAGTTTTATCAAGAGCGTAGCAGTGCTGCTGTTCAGGAAGAAACCACTACTATAGTAGATCCATTATTCTATAGTTTATACAGTTCTAGTATAGCAGATAAATCCCTTAAAATTGATTTCAATTACCTTCCGAATCTGATACATAACATCCGATTTGGGGCGGATGCCACCATTCACAATTTTAAGCCTGGCGCATTTACAGTAGATCAACATTCTATTATTCCTATTCAAGACCTAAGCAATCCTGATTCTATTACATCCTACAGCAATACCATTCCTACCTACGAGTACAATGCATATGTAGAAGATAATATACGACTCTCCAATAGATTCAGAGCCCATCTTGGTTTAAGAACTTCCTTACTGAGTGTTCAGGGAACTAAATATTGGTCCATTCAACCTAGAATATCTGCTTTTTATAAATTGACGGATCGCCTATTACTACAATCTTCTTTTGGCAAAAACAATCAAAATCATCATCTATTAACAACCTCTGGTGTCGGACTGCCTTCAGATTTATGGGTACCTGCCACCGCCAAAGTTAGACCTCAAACAGCTTGGCAAGGGAGTGTAGGTTTTACCAAATTGTTTAACCAAAGTATATCATTAGATGTAACGAGTTATTATAAACAAATGAATAATTTAATAGCCTACCAAGAAGGATCAAGTTTCTTAATAGAGTCCATTGTATTAAATGCTTCTGATTGGGAATCTAAAGTGACAACAGGTAAGGGTAAGAGCTATGGAGTAGAAATAAATCTAGAAAAAAAGTTAGGTAGAATTCGTGGTTGGATGAATTACACATGGTCAAAATCTTTGAGACAATTTGAGACACTCAATTTTGGAGAAACCTATGATTTCAAATTTGATCGCCCACATAGTTTTAAAATAACGGGTCTTTATAAAATTAAGCCTCGAATATCATTTAGTGCGAATTGGTCTTATCAAACTGGTTTACCCACTACACTTCCTACAAGTGAATATACTTTCTACTCTTCTAATGTATTTGCCCCAACTACTGTATTAAACATAGGTGAAAAAAATAAATTCCGCCTCCCAGATTACCACCGACTAGATATAGAGTTGATAATTCTATTAGATAAATACAGCAAGCAAATCTTAAAATTTGGTTTGTATAATGCTTATAATCGTAAAAATCCTCTTTACTATCGGCTCAAAGACAAAGTAGACCAGCCAGGTGAAAAAGAATTTGTACAGGTTACATTATTACCAATCCTTCCTTCGTTGAGTTATTCGATTACGTTTTAGAAAAGAGAAGCGTGCGTATACGTTTACTAAACCTTTAAGGTTTAGTAAACGTTATCGTAGAAACGTAGACGCTACATCTTCCATCAAATTTAACTTTAACTTATAACAACTAGCCATTATAGCTTATTTGTCGTATTTTTGTTAGGCTTGATACAATTTTCAATGCCAAATTTCATCCATGATTAAAGATCTATTCTCTTCTATTTTTTCTTTCTGCATCGCATTTCTACTTTGCGTGGCGTGTGAAGAACCTGTTAGTTTAGATATAGAATCGGTAGCACCAAAAATAGTTGTTAACGGCACTTTCACTCCCAACCATCCTTTTCAAATCACCTTATCGAAAAATGAAGCGTTATTATCTAACGACTCTACAGAGTTTATAAACAATGCTAAAGTCCAAATTTTGGATGCTCAAGGTGGATTGTTAAGAGAACTGAATTATCAAGAAAATACTGCAATTCCTTCCTATGGATTTCCGGGCTTTCAACCGCAAGCTCAAAAAATCTACCAGTTAGCTATTGAAATACCAGGCTACCCTATGATCTATGCGACAAGTAGCGCACCTAAATCCGTTCCTATTCAATCTATAAAAACGGAAGAAATTACATCTGCCCCTAATACGTCTCTTTACTCTATAAAAATCAATGCCTCCATACTGGATCCACAAGGAGAACAAAATTATTATCACTTACAGCTTTACTATCAACAGATAGCGAGCCGCTCAAGCTCTAATGGTCTAGTTGGGAAGCCTGAGAGTTTTATACCCATTCCAATTAGAAGTGCTAATTCAGAAAATTCTACGGTAATAGCCGATGTTAATAAAAATGGAGTTTTATTTTCAGATGATGCATTAGATGGGGAACAGATAAATTTACAATTTCAAGCCGTTTTAGATCGAGAATATACAGGAGAAAACCCTCAAATCGTTGGAGAATTAAGAACGATCTCTAAAGACTATTATCAATATTACACTTCTCTTACTCGCCAATTAGAAAATAAAGACCGACCATTTGCAGAACCTGTAATCGTGTTCAATAATATTGAAAATGGATTAGGTATATTTGCAGGTTTTAATCACCGCAGAGATTCGGTACTTATTAACCGTTGATAATATAATTCTACAAATGGCTTATTCTAGTCGTCACCGATATAAAAGTCGAAGGGAAAAATTACAAAAAGGTATACGGGCTTGGAGAGTAGGGTTTGTTTTCTTTCTAATAGCTGCCGCCGTATGGATATTTAAGGATCGATATGCGATTTGGAATTGGTTAGAAACGTATTTTTATTAAAAATCTTCATTCGTCTTAGCGAATACTGTAAAAATAGCAGGCAATCCTCTTTACAATCAGCCATTCTGTCATTAAACCTTGCTTAATCGAGCATTGGTATAAATTATGCAGCATTTTATCCGATATTAAGAAGCTCCAACAACCGTTAGAGTTCTAGAGTTGTTATTTTTGTGCGGTAATTACCTAAAACCCTTTTAGGCGACTACCTTTTTATAGTTCTTTGTATATAATAACTATTAAATATAACTGTTTAGAACCCTCCCCAGCCCTCCCTTAAAAAGGGAGGGAGGCGGCTACGATTGAAAATTTCGTTTTGGATATGTATTTTTCCATTAATGAAGTATTCAATCGCAGACGTCTCCCCCTCTTTTTAAGAGGGGGTTGGGGGGAGTTCAGGCTTGTGTGCTGAGCAGTTACTATTTAAACAAAGAATATTTACTCCTTTTAAAGTCTACCCATGTTTAAGTTTATAAAGAAATTGTTCGGTACAAAGTACGATAGAGATGAGAAGCATTATATGCCGTATGTCAATCAAACGAATGCTGCATTTGAGCAACTGCGTAATTATAGTAACGATCAATTACGAAATAGAACCTTAGAATTTAGAACTCGTATTGCAGAGCATTTATCTGGTATAGATGAAGATATTCTATCTATCAAGGAACAGGCTAAAGCAGAGAAAGATCTTCAAGCAAAAGAGGCGCTTTTTAAGGATTTAGATGATTTGCAAAAGGAAAGAGATAAGCACTTAGAAGAAATTCTAAAAGAAATACTTCCAGAAGCATTTGCAGTAGTGAAAGAAACAGCTCGCCGATTCATGGAAAATGAAACATTGACGGTTACTACCACCGACCATGATCGAGAGTTAGCGGGCAATCCTAAGAAAGGCTATCTTAGCATTCAAGGTGACCAGACGGTATGGCAAAACAAGTGGATGGCTGCTGGTGCAGAAATCACTTGGAATATGTTACACTATGATGTGCAGTTAATTGGTGGGATGGTGTTACATGATGGAAAGATTGCAGAGATGGCAACAGGAGAAGGTAAGACTTTAGTAGCCACCCTTCCTGCTTACTTAAATGGTTTAGCTGGTCAAGGAGTTCATGTGATCACGGTAAACGATTACCTAGCCCGTCGGGATAGTGAATGGATCGGTCCAATATTCGAGTTCCTATTAATGACGATTGATTGTATTGATAAATACAAGCCACACTCTCCAGGAAGAAAAGCAGCCTATAATTGTGATATTACTTATGGTACGAATAATGAGTTTGGCTTTGATTATCTAAGAGATAACATGGTTCGATCTCAGGATGAGATGGTGCAAGGCAAACATCACTATACCATGATTGATGAGGTGGATTCTGTATTAATTGATGATGCAAGAACCCCTTTGATTATATCCGGGCCAGTTCCTAAAGGAAATGAGGAGCAAGAATATGAGCAGCTAAAAGGAAAAGTGGAACGTTTAATTGCTGCGCAAAAACAACTAGCTACTGGCTATTTAGCAGAAGCTAAAAAACTTGTTAAAGAAGGCGCAACAGGAGTAGAAGAAGGGGAAGCAGGAATGTCGCTCTTAAGAGCGCATAGAGCTTTGCCTAAGAGTAGGCCGTTGATCAAATTTTTAAGTCAAGATGGTATTAAGGTATTGCTTCAGAATGCAGAAAACTTCTACATGCAGGAGCAATCTAAGAATATGCATTTAGTAGATGCACCTTTGCTATTTACAATTGATGAAAAAAATAGACAGGTTGAATTATCAGAGATGGGGGTAGAGTTTCTATCTAAAGGAGAATCAGATGGCAATTTCTTTGTCATGCCTGACATCACTTTAGAGATGATGGAAATTGAAGATGACGAGGAATTGAACGAGATGGAAACAGCAGAAGCCAAGCAGGTATTATCTCAAGATTTTGCGGTAAAATCTAGAAGACTTCATGCTGTTAGTCAACTATTAAAAGCATACACTTTATTTGAAAAAGATGAAGAGTATGTGGTGATGGATGGGGAGGTAAAAATTGTAGATGAGCAAACAGGGCGGATGATGGAAGGCCGTCGATATTCTGATGGTTTACACCAAGCTTTAGAAGCCAAAGAAAACGTAAAAGTTGGAGATATTACACAGACCTATGCAACGGTTACTTTGCAGAATTACTTTAGAATGTACCATAAGTTAGCAGGTATGACTGGTACGGCAGAAACGGAAGCGAGTGAATTATGGGAAATTTATAAGTTAGATGTTGTTGTCATTCCTACTAATAGGCCTATCGCAAGGGATGATAGAGAAGATTTAGTATTCAAGACAGAGCGGGAAAAATTCAACGCCGTCATCAATGATGTTGTAAAATTAACAGAGCAAGGTCGTCCAGTATTAGTAGGTACGACTTCGGTAGATATATCAGAGAAGTTGAGCAGAATGTTACAGATGAAAGGCATCGATCATAATGTCTTAAATGCAAAACAGCATCAACGAGAGGCAGATATTGTAGCCGAGGCAGGTCGTCCAGGTAAGGTAACAATTGCCACCAATATGGCTGGTCGGGGTACAGATATTAAAATATCAGACGAGGTAAAAAGAGCTGGTGGTTTAGCAATCATAGGTACAGAACGACATGACTCTAGACGGGTAGATAGACAGCTACGTGGTCGGGCAGGACGTCAGGGGGATCCTGGTAGTTCCCAGTTCTATATCTCTTTGGAGGATAAACTAATGCGTTTATTCCAATCTGAAAGAATTGCCAAACTAATGGATAAGATGGGCCATCAAGACGGGGAAGTGATCCAACACTCTATGGTTTCCAAATCTATTGAACGTGCTCAAAAGAAAGTAGAAGAGAACAACTTCGGTATTCGTAAGCGTTTACTAGAGTATGATGATGTAATGAATATCCAGCGGGAAGCTATTTACAAAAAACGTAAAAATGCCCTTTCTGGTGAGCGTCTTTCTGTTGACTTAAACAATATGTTTTTGGCAATAACAGAGAGTTTAGTTAGAGATCATCGAGCAGGAGGAAATTTTGAAACCTTTAAAACAGCCTCTTTTGGATTGATCGGATTTGATCCTAAAATGGAGGCAGATACCTTCCAAAAAGGAAACGAAGCATCCGTTATAGAAGACTACCAACAACAGTTTTTAGATTTTTATGATAAAAAGAGTACTGCCATTCAAGAGGTGATTATGCCTGTGGTAAAATCAGTCCATGAAAACCAAGGCAATTATAAATTAATCGCCGTGCCTTTCACAGATGGTCGAACCAATCCATTACCTATTGCCGCTTCTATTCAAGAAGCCGTTGATACAGAGGGGGCATCTGTAATGCGAGATATTGAAAAGACCGTTACCTTGGCATTAATAGATGATAACTGGAAAGAGCATCTACGTTCTATGGATGAACTAAAAGATTCTGTGCAGTCTGCATCCTTTGAGCAAAAAGATCCTTTAGTAGTCTATAAAATGGAGGCGTTTAATTTGTTTGAAGGATTGGTTCACAGAACAAACGAAGAGGTCACATCTTATTTATCTCAAGGTACTTTAGAAATTGCAGAGAATAGATCATTGCAAGAGGCTAAAAAACAAGAAACAGACTTTAGTAAAACTCAAACCAACGAGCGCAGTGAAGACGTGGCTGCAAGAAAAGCAGCAGAAGGGGTAGGTAGAAGATCAAAGCCGACTACCTTTAAAAGGGTAGAAAAGAAGGTAGGTCGAAATGAACCTTGCCCGTGTGGAAGTGGCAAAAAATTCAAGCAATGTCACGGTAAAACAAAAGCTGTGCATTAACAGTAAATGAAAAATAATTGTAATACATTAATTTAAAAATAGGAGATAATCGCAAGGTTATCTCCTATTTTTTTGCTATTTATTCATTAATTAGAATCACTTAAAATCGAATCAACTATAAACACTTTTTAGAAAAAAACTAAAAAGCTATTTTTTTAACATACCAAAAACTAAAAATTAATATCCAGATACTGCCACTATTGCACAAAACACACATTG
>CAKZUM010000379.1 GCA_937921525.1 uncultured Saprospiraceae bacterium | reverse complement strand
AGTATACCACATGGTTGGGGCCATCACCGAAAAGGTATCAAGATGGATATTGCCCAAGCGCATCCCGGAGTCAGCGTCAATGATCTGACAGATGATGCTTTTATTGATGAACTTTCTGGAAATGCGGCTGTTAATGGTGTGCCTGTAGAAGTGGAAATGCTTGCTTAGTATGGAACTAACAACAGAAATTAAAGAATATATAGACAACAGCGTACTATGCTGGTTAGCGACCGTATCCTCAGAAGCTATTCCGAATGTTTCCCCAAAGGAAATTTTCAATTACTATGGATCAGATAAGATCATTGTAGCAAATATTGCGTCCCCTCAAACCGTTCGGAATATTAATCAGAACGAAAATGTTTGTGTAAGTTTCATCGACATTCTAATACAAAAGGGATTTCAAATCAAAGGGAAAGCAAAGATTATAAAAAAGACGAATGCTGAATTCTCGAACATGGAGAAAGTATTGATAGAAATGACAGGAGGTCAGTTTCCCTTTTCTAGCATAACAGCTATATCTATAGAGCAAATCAAACCAATTATTGCTCCTAGATATATCCTATATCCTGAGACAACAGAAATCGAGCAAATAGAAAGTGCTAAAAAGACATATTTAAGTAAAAGAAGTTTGAAAACTTCCTAGATTACATATATTATAAGATATTTGAACAAGTTTTACCACAAACTTAGAAATAAGGCAGCTTGCTAAAATTAAATAGACAGTTCTAGGGTTGTTTTTACCACATAGGCATATAGGTCATATAGGTTTCTGTACGCTATGCTATGTGATCTATGTACCTATGTGGTAAAATTGTCAACTACCTATGTGGTAAATTTGTCAACTACTTATGTGGTTTAGATAAACTTGTCGATATTTGCGCCTCAAAAGAAGTAAAGAAATTTATGAGTACACAGACTAAAACAGCAGACGATTTTTATTGGGTAGACGATAGAGAACCCCATTTTCAAAGAAGGAAAGAAATATTAGCAGCACATCCAGAGGTGAAAGAATTATTTGGGGTCAATCCTAAATTAAAATATGTAACAGTAGCCATTGTTTTGATACAAATGGTAGTTGCTTTGAACATACATAAACTGTCTTGGCTACCTTTTTTATTAGTGACTTATGTTGTAGGGGCTACTATTGCTTCGGCTTTATTGCTAGCCATCCATGAAATCACGCATAATCTAGCTTTTAAATCCAAAAAATATAACAACTACTTGGCATTAATTGCCAATCTGCCTATCGTTGTACCTTATGCGATGTCTTTCAAGATTTACCATTCTATGCACCATTGGGACCAAGGGAAAGATGGAATTGATGTAGACATTCCTACCGTTGCAGAAGCGAATACCTTTAGAGGTATTATCGGAAAAATGTTTTGGTTTTTAAATCAAATCTTTGCCTATGCGTTTCGGCCAATATTCGTAAAGCCGATCAAACTAGAGAAATGGCAAGTGTATAATATCATTTTCCAAGTAGCAGTCATGGCTGTATTCTTACCCTTTGCAGGCTGGCAAGGCACTTTATTTTTGTTATTGTCTTTGTTCTTTGCAGGAAGTATTCACCCTACCGCAGGTCATTTCATATCAGAGCATTATGTGTTTGAAGAAGGTCAAGAAACCTATTCTTATTATGGCCCTTTAAATAAAATCACGTTCAATGTAGGCTACCATAACGAGCACCATGATTTTCCAACTATTCCCGGCAGTCGGTTACCAGAATTGAAAAGAATAGCACCAGAATATTACGATCATTTGCATTCTTATAATTCTTGGGTGGGCGTAATTATTGGATTTATTTTCAATCAAAAGGTTACTTTATTTTCTAGAACTAAGCGGAAGTAGAGGAATAGACTTGTTCGTAAATAAGAACTACTAAATAATATGGAAAGTGAACGTTTACTAAACCTTAAAGGTTTAGTAAACGTAAACAGCTTTCTTCCTACAGAGAGATCAGATAAAAACCATCATGGATGAAATCGTTCTAGGCAACTTAGATCATCTACTAGCTATTGTCTTTGGTATTCTCCTACCTTATATCGCTGTTTTCCATTCCCAACCAGAATTAAAAAATATTGTCTTTGATACGACCGCAAAAATTCAGGTCTACTATAGCAATAGTATTCTACAGTGGATCGGAGTCATTGCCATTGGGACCCTTTGGTATTTTAAAGATCGCTCATTTATAGATTTGGGCTTGGGAAGTCCTCAAATGACGCCAATAGCTTGGGGCTTAATTCTTGGGTTCATTATTTGGTATGTTCTAGATACTTGGTGGGAGTTACGGAATGCCGCCAATATAGCAGACACTAAAGAGAAATGGCGAAAGAATATCCCCTTTCTACCAGAAAATTGGCAAGAATTGCGGCATTTTTTCTTTGTCGCTTTTACCGCTGGAGTCTGCGAAGAAATCATCTTTAGAGGCTTCTGTATTCAATATTTTCTAGCCTGGAATCAAGATAATCTACTCGGTACTTGGCTATCAATCTTACTCCCTGCTTTTCTCTTCTCTATTGGTCATGTATACCAAGGCTTCTTGGCCGTTTTAAAAACGCTATTTATGGCCATTCTATTAGGATGGGTATTTATACTTACAAAGTCTCTTTGGATACCCATACTACTGCATTTTTTAGTAGATGTAATTAGTGGGTATGTCGCTATGAAAGTGCTGGAAAAGGATCAAGTAGGAGAAGGAAATAGATAGAAGGAATAGGGACAAAAAAAATTCCTGCATCTTAAGAAGGAACCAAGATGCAGGAATCAACAACTAAAATAAACAAACATACTATGAGAAAACTAAGACAAATATATATATAATTTAATCTATATAAAAATTATATTATGCATTTTGTGTAATAAATGTGAAAAAAGGTAATATTTATAGCGTAAATGGTCATATTGATTTAATAAAAGGTAATAACCATAGTCTACCTAAGACTTGGGAAGTTTTAAAAACTTACCAAGTCTCTACTAAAAACCAATTTTCTACTCTTGCGGCGTCTAGCTTATGCCATATTCCTACCAAATAAGCTGAATCTACTCTATATTTGCGCCAAAATATACGTCTATACACAACTTCAAAAACTAAACTATATTAATATGAATTTTGATTTAATTGTAATTGGTTCAGGACCAGGAGGTTATCCTGCTGCTATTCGAGCTTCTCAGCTAGGTTTAAAGGTAGCAGTAGTAGAAAAAGAGCATTTGGGCGGAATTTGTCTGAACTGGGGCTGTATTCCTACTAAGGCTTTACTGAAAAGTGCACAAGTTTTTGAATATATCTCTCATGCGGAAGATTATGGAATTACAGTAGGCAGTGCCAAGTCTAATTTTGACGCAATGATTAAGCGAAGTCGTGGCGTAGCAGATGGCATGAGTAAAGGGATTAATTTCCTTTTTAGAAAAAATAAAATTACGGTGATCGATGGTACAGGGAAGTTAGCTAGAGGGAAAAAAGTAGAGGTAACAGATAAAGACGGTAAAGTAACTACTTACGAAGCCAAAAATATTATAGTCGCTACTGGTGGTAGAGCTAAACAATTGCCCAACCTACCTATTGATGGAGAAAAAGTGATAGAATATAGAAAAGCAATGTCTCTAGCCAAGCAGCCTAAAAAGATGGTTATTGTTGGTGCAGGAGCTATCGGGGTTGAATTTGCTTATTTCTACAATGCTGTCGGTACAGAAGTAACGGTTGTAGAATTTATGGAACAAGGCCTAGTCCCAAGAGAAGATGCAGATATTTCAAAAGAGTTAACAAAAGTCTATAAAAAGAAAGGAATCAAGACCTTAGCTAATTCTTCTGTTGAGTCAGTTGATACCTCTGGTAAAGGCTGTAAGGTAAAGGTAAAAAGTAGAAAGACAGGCAAAGAAGAAATTATCGAATGCGATGTGGTTTTATCTGCAACAGGCGTCAGTCCAAACACAGAAAATATTGGTTTAGAAGCATTGGGTATCAAGACAGATAGAGGCTTGATTCAGGTAGATGAATTTTACAAAACTAATGTGGATGGCATCTATGCAATCGGTGATGTAGTACCTGGCCCTGCCCTAGCGCACGTTGCCACAGCAGAGGCAATTATTTGTGTAGAAAAAATTGCTGGACACCACCCTGAACCAATCGACTATAATAATATCCCTGGCTGTACTTATTGCTCTCCCGAAGTAGCCTCTGTAGGCTACACAGAAAAGGCGGCTAAGGAAGCAGGATATGAGTTGAAGGTTGGAAAGTTTCCTTTCTCTGCCTCTGGAAAAGCTAGTGCCGCAGGCGCAAAAGAAGGCTTCGTAAAAGTCATTTTCGATGCTAAATATGGAGAATTACTAGGCGCACACATGATCGGTTCTAATGTAACAGAAATGATTGCAGAAATCGTAGCTATTAGAAAATTAGAAACTACAGGACATGAGCTGATCAAAACCATTCACCCCCACCCTACTATGAGTGAGGCGATTATGGAGGCGGCGGCAGCAGCTTATGATGAGGTGATTCATTTGTAAAAAAAAAAGTCAGATCGCTGCGCTGTCAGAGGAGTGATATTGACTATACTGATTTCTAGGAGAAAAATAAAAAGATAAACATAACTATTCGGCATTCGTTGAGAACCCTCCCCGACCCTCCCTTAAAAAGAGGGGGTCGGGGGGAGTTCTGGTTTACATGCTGAATAGTCAAAACAAACAACTATATGGCAACCATAGAAGATTTCAAAAAATACGTAGCAGACATACAAAGTAAAGCAGGCTATACAAAACCTACTGCATTCGGTTTAGGTATTAGAAAAACCAAAGGCGACAAAACATTGGAAGTATTTTATCCAATGATCAATTTTGAAACAGCCTATGGTACGGCAGCTTTATTACAAGATGTTACAGGCTATGATAAAAGTAGCAATGGCTTTGTAACCGTCAATAAAGACCAATTACAAAAAGCGTTCAATAAATTTGAAGCATTTCATAATGAAGTAGAGAAGCATCCAAATATTACGCTTATCCATCAATTGCTTCATCAACTAAAAGAAGTGGAAGGCTATACTACAATAGATATAATTGCCTACTTCCTTTTTGATAAAGACACAGCAGTCGAGACACCAGAAGAGGGATATTTCAAAACCCAATGTTTATCTCAGTTGCTAGTAAAGCCGCATGAAATCGGCGTAGCAGGTATATTCGGCAAAATGATTAATGTGGCTTGGACAAATAAAGGCCCAATTTTACCAGAAGACTTAGCATCAGAAAGAATTAAGGCTACCTTTAATGGAGAAGTATTGAGCGTAAGCCATGTAGATAAATTCCCTTATATGGTGAATTTCCATGTACCAAATGGCGTAAGAATTGTCTCAGGAGATCGAGTTCGTTTGGGGGCTTATCTAAGTCCAGGTACAACGGTGATGCCTGCAGGTTTTATTAATTTTAATGCGGGTACATTAGGAAACGCAATGGTAGAAGGTCGTATTTCTGCTGGTGTGGTGGTTGATAAGAATTCTGATATTGGTGGTGGCGCATCTATTATGGGAACGCTTTCTGGTGGAAATAAAAACGTGATTTCGATTGGCCAAAAGTGTTTATTAGGAGCGAATGCGGGAACAGGCATCTCTTTAGGTAATGGCTGTACTGTAGCTGCTGGAGTATATGTAACGGCAGGTTCTAAAGTTTCTTTGTACAACGATAACAAAGAACCCGTTGATATAAATGGTAAGGTTGTAGCAGAAGGCGACAATATCGTAAAAGGGATGGATTTGAATGGTAAAGACAACTTACTATTTATCAATAACTCTCAAACAGGAAAGTTAACTTGCCGACCTAATCATTCCTTGATAGAATTGAATGCTAGCCTGCATACGGACTAAAGAGAAGCGGCGTTGCCGCATAGTAGTTGATAATTTCACCACATAGGTACATAGGTCACATAGCGTAGAAATCTATGTGGCCTATGTACCTATGCGGTAAAATATAAGCCTAGCTTGGTTAATTTAGTTTTATCAAAACTGCTTAATCCATTAATTAATGGTAAACTCATTCGCAGTTTAAGTAATCCCTCTTTAAAACTCACCCAATATGGTTCAAGTATTTGTAACAGGAGGCACATTTGATAAAGACTATAACTTCATCACGGGTGAATTATATTTTAAAGATACCCACCTAAAGGAAATGTTTGAACGAGGCCGTTGTACCATAGATGTTGATATCAAGACCTTAATGATGGTGGATAGTTTGGAAATAACAGATGATGATAGAGCCATCATAGCGCATAACTGCAAGAGATGTTTGGCGAAGGAAATCGTTATAACACATGGTACAGATACTATGGTAGAGACAGCAAAATATCTAGCAAAACAGAAAATTCAAAAAAAAGTTATTATCTTGACTGGTGCGATGATTCCCTATGCGTTTGGTGGGTCTTCTGATGGATTTTTCAATCTGGGTAGTGCTTTAGCTTTCGCTCAAGCCTTACCCCCGGGCGTGTATGTGGCTATGAATGGTCGCTATTACAATTGGGATAATGTAAGAAAGAATCGGCAAACTGGTTTTTTTGAAGTGCCGCCCTCCTTGTCCTAAAACAAAAAATCGTTCATTCATCGCTAAAACCCTACCAATCATCTAATTTTTTAATATGCAAATAGATAAAGACCTAATTTTAAAATTGGAAAAGTTATCCAGATTAAAATTGTCCGATACAGAAAGAACCGCAATACAAAAAGACTTAACCAATATTATTGGAATGGTCGAAAAATTGCAGGAACTAGATCTAACAGAAGTAGAACCTCTAGTATATATTACAGATGAGGTAAATGTGCTGAGAACAGATGAAGTAAAGCATCAAGTAGATCGAGCTAGAGCATTATCCAATGCGCCAGATAAGAACGATGCTTATTTTAAGGTGAGTAAAGTTATTGATTTGTAAAAAAACTTTAGGCTTTAGACTTGGTAAGTTTTAAAAACTTCCCAAGTCTTCCAATAACGAAATTTCGTCGTTTCTTTACGAAATGCGTCTCTGTTCTCTCTTCTCTGCTCTCTGCTCTAAAAAAAACATACATGGAACCAATCATTTCAATTAAAGAATTAAGGAAGACCTATATAATGGGTTCCGAAAAAGTACATGCACTCAAATCTGTCACTATTGATATTCAACCCAATGAATATGTGGCATTAATGGGGCCATCGGGATCTGGGAAATCAACCTTAATGAACCTACTAGGTTGTTTGGACACCCCTACCGAAGGAGAATACGTACTAAATGGATCGAATGTTAGTACGATGGAGGATAATGAGTTGGCTGAGATTAGAAATAAAGATATTGGTTTTGTTTTTCAAACTTTCAACTTATTGCCTAGACTTTCTTCTCTAGACAATGTTGCGCTTCCGCTAGTATATGCAGGTATTCCTAAAACTAAAAGAGAAGAACAAGCTGCCACCTCTTTAGAAGCAGTAGGTTTAGGTGATAGAATGGACCACAAGCCCAATGAATTATCTGGTGGACAACGACAAAGAGTTGCCATTGCTAGAGCTTTGGTTAACAATCCAGCCATCATATTGGCAGATGAGCCTACTGGAAATTTGGACACCAAGACGTCTATAGAAATCATGGAAATTTTCGAGCGATTACATCAGTCAGGCAATACGATTATTGTGGTTACGCACGAACCAGATATAGCACAACATGCGCACCGTATTATTCGCCTTAGAGATGGTTTGGTAGAAAAGGATGAGAAGAATGAAAATATTATTAGTGCCTTCGATACGGATCACCGGTATATTAGTGGGGATCATGTGATTGACTAGTTTTTTTTAGATATCAGACCGCTGCGCTGTCGGATGTCAGATTGCTGCGCTGTCAGATGTATGATGTGGAGAGCTAGGTGTTCATTTTTCTTTGACAAATTTTGTAATAAATACAGGATCGTCGAGGTTTGAGACCTCGACGATCTTCATAGCTACACTCCCAAAAGCATCATGAGGTCAACATCATACATCTCACCTCTGACAGTTCCATTAGGGTAAGCTAATAGGAACGGTCTGACTTCTGACCTCTTTTTCACTTCTGATCTCTATTTTCACTCCTCCACCATCAACTGTAACAAATCCCGTACCTGCTCAACAGAAGTAATTCGATAGCGAGCAATAGATTCCCCCGAACCTACTTTTACGGCATAAGCATCCTCTGGCATTAC
>CAKZUM010000378.1 GCA_937921525.1 uncultured Saprospiraceae bacterium | reverse complement strand
TTAGGGCAAACGAAAAGTCAAAATCGTAATATGATAATTCATTGAAAAATGCTTGGGGTCGATGGTTGAAGTTTGTAACTTCAACCTAATATGCTGCAAGTTTGTAACTTGCTTCCACCAATATATATTATAAAAACGACTTTTCGTTCGCCCTGAAAGTTGTATTAGGGCTATTACTAAAACAAATATACACAACAATTAGTTGACTTCTTAACAAAGAATTACTTTTTACCCTTTCGTTCTGTCTCGAAACAACTGTTCATAGTCGGCACTCTCTGTTCCCATCCATTTATCCCAAAAAGTAAAATACAAGCCATAATTTTTAATAAATTTGGAATGGTGCATACTGTGATGGGTGGCGCCGATAATCCACTTTCCTAACCAATGCTTTTCTGTATTTTTTGGATAAATCTCGATATCCAAATGATTGATCGTGGCAGAAACAGTCATCAGTACTAGCATAGTCATGATTACGGTATAGTGCATTGGCAAAAAAATCACAATTAAGGGTACTACAATCGCCTGTAAAATGGATTCCATTGGATGAAAAGAAAAGGAAGTCCAAGGAGACGTAATAATGCTATCATGATGAGTTTTGTGTATCCACCTGTATATTTTGGGGCGATGCATCCATCTATGCAACCAATAATAATAAGTCTCGTGAATAAATAAACCAAACCCTAAACTAAAAGGTAAATATAGCAGCCCATATTTCTTGAAATCCGTATAGATATTCGTATATCCCATCTGCCACAACCAGACCAATCCTACCCCTGATAGAGCAAAAATAAAGGAGGTGATGGCAGACCACTTAATTTCTGACCATGCCTGCCCTTGAGGCCTTAATCCCTCGCTTATTTTTCTATGCCAAAAAGTATTTTTAAAATAATAGTAAAAGAGCAAATAAAATGCCCCAGACATCAAAACATATCTGCAAAATACAATAATGGTTAGTGTACAGATAGCTATCAAGACAGCTTTAGAATCAGCAAAATTGATTAGATTCATTTTAATTTCTTAAAAAGGTAACAAGAAGTTGTTTGAGAAATACGTCGCTATCCTCTGTTCTTCAAAATGTCCAGTAGCGTACAATAATAGGTTTTATATAAATAATTTGATTATATGTATTTTTTTATTTACATTTGTAAGGATACAAATTATCCCTCATCCAAAAAAAATCATAATCGTTATGCGAAAAACGATTGATGAAATTAAATTTGAACTATCCATTACCCCCCAAAAAGACGCTTTCCGGCTACTCAGCAAGGAAGAGCAGCAATATTATTGGGGTACTCAAGGTCCTATTATTACTTTCACGACCGAAGAAATGAAGCCTGCCCCTAGATTCAAAATAGTACGTAGAAAAAAGAAGGTATCAAAATTAAGTCCACCATTATTTCCTACATCCTTTCCAAATAATTAATTTACTTTTGCGTTATATATAACTATACGTAATAATATTTGACAATATTAAACGTATTCGATGCTATTATGTTGAACATTTATTCATAATCAAGGCTAATATGCTTAGTCGTATGCCTTGTTATCAAATATCCAGCATATAACATCCTAAAGAGTTGAAAAACAGCTTTTTATACTACAACTGCATTTTATACAAACTATAATAAATGACTCGAAATGATATTAAGCGGGAGGTCTATGCTGTGCTTGTAGAAATGGATGTTCCTCCAAAATCTATCACAGATACTGCGTCTTTTCAAAGAGATCTGGGCCTAGATTCTCTTGATTTCGCGGAGATGGTTTTACAATGCGAAATACGTATTCAATTAGATATTCCAATAACAGAAATCGAAGATCTTACGACAGTCAAAGAAATAGTGGATTATCTATATGCGATGTACAAAGAAAAGTTAACTACTCATTAGTTCTTTTGATAATATTACTCCTTCCCAATTAAATTCTCCAAGCTCTTTTCAGACTACCTAATAGCTCAAACCATCTAGAATTTGTTTTTTTTATAAAAAAATAAGGCTGTCGGACTGCCCCAAATTGCCTACGTACTCGCTCTACGGAAGGTAACATACTCCCTTGGAAGTCAAACATAGGCAGTCCTAGTACTTCATTGGTGTATTTTATAGTATGCCAAGCCAATAATATCCCAGCACCACTCTTTCTTAAATTAGGATCGTCCCCTGCTAATAAGTAATAGGCACTTTTCTTATCCCATATTAAATAGGCGACCGCATGGATTTGTTCTGATTGATCTATAGCAAAAAACATGGTTCTAGCATCATGCCTCGCCAATGCTGTATCTAGTTGTTTTAAAAAAGCAAAATCATAAGGTACAGCGATTTTTTGCCGATCAAAGCTCATTTTATTCACTTGATACAGCGTTTCTAGGGATCGATTTTCTACAATTCGGACTAATCTCTGAGCCTTTTTGATTTTATTGTTTTTATAATCTGCGCTAAGATTATCGAATACTTGCCGCATATTAGATACTGCTAATAAATAGGAATACCTTGTTGTTTGTTGATACCCTTTCCAATAAAATGGTAGCCAATTATCTATAGAATAATCCAATAATTGTTCATGGGATGCTACCTTTGGTAACTGTTCTATTAAAGCAGTACTTATTTTTATAAACGACTTTTCTGAGCGGTAGGCAGGTAAAATGAAAGGCCCCATCATCTTTGTTAATGGCGGCATAGTAATGTACTTAAAAGGTCCTTTTTGTTTAATAAAATAGGGTAATACACCGACTATTTTTCCTGCCTGCTTAACCATTACAACTTCCCAATCTCCATCTCGGCAAACTGCATCAAGGTACCAATCTTGAAAAAAGATCGGAAGCGTTTCATTTTCTTGACAAAATTGATGGTATGCTTCTTTCAAAGAGATTTATTTTTTGGCTTTGATTATCAAGGAATAAGGAAGTTGTTTAAAAATGTATAACTGGTTTATTTGCAAGTCATTGATCGTCAATGACTTCGTCTTTTTTATTTCCCGTAGCTAAGGCTACGAAAAATAAAAAAGACTGTGTCCTGACAATCAAGCACTTACAACTAATCTCAGTCTACATTCTTAAACAACTTCGTTTACTCAACTTTAAAACTTTAGTAAACGTCCCTCCTAAAAGAAACAAAAAGTCAATTATTCCTAATAATAAACAGGAAGTTCCTTACAATGAAAAATCCTGTCCGAAGCGAGAATGAATTTACAAAAATATTTAGATCGACTACATATTGATATTACTACTGCCATCAAAAGGGGTACTACTACTGGTATAACAACTACGATCAACAGTATTTTAGAAGCGTCTGATTGGAAGGAAAATTCCTCTTTACAAAGTATGCCATTAGAAAAGTGGTGTGGTATTAAAAAGGAACAATTACCTCCAGAAACTTCTCTTGATACCTCTCAACTCGCCAAGCTATTAGATCAACTAAAAATTCTCCTAGAAACCTATCATATTTCTGTAATCTTTCAATTACTAGTACCAAAAAATATCCAATATAGAGTTATTAGAGCTCGATTTGACCAAACAGTCGATTATCAGAAAGAACTTAAGAAATTTCACTTCTCTTTTTGCGATAAGCCTGATAATAAAAAAGACTGTCTTTTAGAAGATAAATATTGTCACTGTACTTTTTATGAGAATTTCTTTAAGCGATTTTCTAGCCAAGAAGAACATCATCAACCGCTAGATATTACAATAGATTCTGATAAGGTTTATTTATTAAAAAGAAGATTTGGAGAAGATTGGTACCAATATCTTCGGATTGATGAGGAGGATTTTAATATGGACGAGTAGTAAATTCCCTCTGTTATATATTAGTGTTTATTCCAATCTTTTTTGTGTAGCAAAAAATGAGCCTTGGTTGTCAACGTTTTATAGGCATTCTCAATTCCCAATTCTCCATTCAGAATTAAGTCTATTAATCATGTCAACACCAAAAACAGTAGCCTTTCATACCTTGGGTTGTAAGCTCAATTTTTCAGAAACATCTGCCATTGCTCGGCAGTTTGAAGGGGCAGGCTATGGAGCGATAAAATTTCAAGAGGGGGCAGATATTTATGTGATTAATACCTGTTCGGTAACGGATTTTGCAGATCGAAAATGTCGGAAGGTAGTCCGTCAAGCACTACGACATTCGCCTAATGCCTTCGTTGTGGTTACGGGATGTTATGCACAATTGAAGCCAGAAGAAATTTCTGAAATACCTGGGGTCGATTTGGTATTAGGGGCGGCAGAAAAATTTAGAATATTAGACTATATAGATGATTTGTCAAAAGCACCAGATAAAGGAATGGTGCAAGCAGGAGATATAAAAGAGGCAAATAGCTTTACCAATGCTTTTTCCTTTGGAGATCGAACGCGTTCTTTTTTAAAGGTACAAGATGGTTGTGATTACAAATGTTCTTTCTGTACGATTCCATTGGCTAGAGGAAAAAGTCGAAGTGATACTGTCGAACAGGTGGTAGAGAATGCAAAAAAAATTGCAGAGATGGGCGTTAGAGAAATCGTTTTGACAGGGGTGAATTTAGGAGATTTTGGAAATGGTACAGCCGTAATTGAAGGCGTAAAACCCAAGAAAGAGGCGATGTTTATTGACTTAATAAAAGAGTTAGATCAGGTAGAAGGTATTGACCGATTTAGAATTTCCTCTATAGAACCTAACCTATGTACAGATGAAGTGATCGAATTTGTAGCAGAGTCTAACAGATTTGTACCGCATTTTCATATCCCTTTACAGTCAGGTAACAACAAGCAATTAAAAGCTATGCGAAGACGCTATAAGCGAGAGCTATATGCAGATCGAGTTGCTAAAATTAAAACCTTGATGCCTCATTGCTGTATTGGTGTAGATGTGATTGTGGGTTTCCCCGGGGAGACAGACGAAGATTTCAAAGAGACTTATCAGTTCTTAAACGACCTAGATATATCCTACCTACATGTATTTACTTATTCAGAACGGCCCAACACCTTAGCGGCCGAAATGGAAGAGGTCGTACCTGTACATATAAGACGAGAGCGAAATGAAATGCTTCGTATTCTATCTGAAAAAAAGAAGCGATTTTTTTACGAACAATTTATCGGGCAAGAAAGAACTGTTTTATTTGAAAAACACAAGGATAAAAACTTAATGAGTGGCTTTACCGATAATTATTTAAAAATCGAATTGCCGTACAATCCTGAATTGATTAATGAATTGGGAAAGGTAGAATTAGCAGCTATTAATGAAGGTGGGAATTTTGAGATAGGGAGTTTGGTAGGCGTTTAAATTAAAAGTCAACAATCTCAATCCCTTCTACTGTTTCTTCAAACCATTTTACAGGCTTTTGAATTTTATCTCCCGTTTGCGTATCGCATTTAAAAAATAAATAGTAGAGCTGTCGATTGTCTTTAATCCGATCAAATAGATATTGGAGTCGTTCCTTACTTTTTTCTGGCTGGCCATATAAGGCATGCAACCGCCAGCAATAATAGGCCTCATCATGCACTTCTGTAATCGTCAATAAAACCTCATCTTGAATAAATTTTTCTAAAAATTTTCGAGCATACACTCCATGATGTTTGGACCAATCTCTAGGAGTGCCTTTATCTTCAATATTTTTAAAAGTGTCATGTACAAAAGTAATTATTCGTAATTGTCGGCGCATTTCCGTAGATATATCTAACTTATCTACATTTGCCAAAACTTCTGGTATGTGATACAGTACTTCTCCCTCAGGATGCCCGTACCTAGGCTTTCCGTACATTAATCCAATCTGAAAATCAGGGTCAGCTATGAATTGACGTTCCAGTTCCGTTTCTGGTTTGAGAATAGCTATTATTTGATCTTCAGATATTTTTTTATTCATTATTTGTTAGAAAACGTGACTAGTAGTGCTTTTGTCTAGTCTCTTACTATGAAGTAATAACTTTCTATACGGGAAAGTTAATTTCTTGTTAAGGTAAAAATGCGCTAAAACGAAGTTGAGGGTCAAACGTTATTTTTAGGCACAGAATAAATATAGGAATAGTAAACTTTATGTAAAGTGTAAATTTCTAATGTTTTTTCCTACTAAACCATAATAAAGTAATGAAAAATATATTCTCTTTTGTTTTTGCTGGTATTATTGGAGGATTGGTGACGCTTGGAGGGTTTCAATTTTTGAATACGAGCAACAATATAGAAAGCCCTCAGGTTAAACAAGTAAATACCGTACCATTAACAAAGCATACAGCGGCGGCTTCGTTAGATTTTACCTTAGCGGCTAATAGAACGATGCCCACTGTTGTTCATATCAAAGCATCTAAAGCGCCTAGTACTTCTTCTAGAGATCGAGGGAATGACTTTGGAAGTATGTTAGAAGATCTTTTGGGAGGAGGAGGATTTGGTGGACCAAAAGGAGAACAAAAGGGTTCTGGATCTGGTGTGATTATTTCTAGAGATGGATATATCGTTACCAACAACCACGTTGTAGATTATGCGGATGAATTGGAAGTAACCTTACATGATGATCGTACTTTTAAAGCTAAAAAAATAGGTGTAGATAAAAGAACAGATTTAGCAGTATTGAAAATTGATGCAACTAATCTTCCTGTTATTAAGTACGGGGATTCTGATAGAGCAAAGGTGGGAGAATGGGTACTAGCAGTAGGAAATCCTTTTGACTTAACCTCTACTGTGACGGCTGGAATTATTAGCGCAAAAGGGAGAGACATTGATATTATTAGAGAAAAAGGTGCTATAGAAGATTTTATCCAGACCGATGCAGCCGTAAATCCTGGCAATAGTGGTGGTGCATTAGTGGATTTAGAAGGAAATTTAATAGGTATCAATACGGCTATTTATTCTCCCGGATTTGGCGGTACTTTTGCAGGATATGCCTTTGCCATTCCAGCTAATATGGTAAAAGATGTAGCCTCTAATATTATTGAGCATGGAGGTCCGAGAGGCATGTTAGGTGTGAGTGTACAAGACGTAGATAAAGATTTAGCATCAGAGAAAAACCTTTCTGTTAATTCTGGTGTTTATATTGCAGAAGTGGTAGATGGAGGTGCTGCACAATATGCTGGAATATTACCCAATGATGTAATTGTCGCAGTAGATGGGCAGACTGTCAAAGATGCACCAGCCCTAATAGCTATCGTTGATAAAACGAAAGTCGGCGAGATTTTGGAATTAAAAGTAAACAGAAAAGGACGTACTAAAAACATACAAGTTGCCTTGAAAGCGGGTTAGAAAAGAAGTAAATTTACGTCCAATAAATAGACTATACAGTCCTCAGATAAATATCATTTCAACAATAATTATTTGAGGATAAAAGACATATAAAAGACTTGTTTAAAGTTGGTTTTTCGTTTTGTTTTGATGCGCCTACCTCTCTTGTGAGGTAGGCTTTTTTTATTCCCTTCTTTTCTAAAAAAGTTAATTGTTCTACTTATCTTTGAGTAGTCAAATTTTGCCTACCTTTAGTTTCATTAAAAATATTTAAGCGAATCACATAAATACTTGGATAAAATTATTCCACTGTTTTTTAATCATATAGGTATATTGGTCACATAGACATGTATTACTATGTGACCTATGTACCTATGTGGTAAAAAAGTAAAGTATGGTTTTGCCATACTTCTATATATTTAAATAAACACGACCTATTTAGCTTTCAATTTATTACAGTAATTCAATGAAGAATCACATTTTCCAAATAGGCTTCTTTATAAGTCTGAGCATTTTACTTTTACTAACCAGCTGTAAACACGAATACCAGCAAATGGTAGATCGAGAACTGGCAAGTGGTATCCGTAACGATAGTCTTTTTTTAGACATCCATTTAGGGATGAACAAAAAAGCTTTTTTTGACTTGTGTTGGGAAATGAATAAAAAAGGACTAGTACGCCAAGGTAATAAAAATACGACCGTACAATTTGATATGAATATTAATGATAAAAATGCACTAGTAGATTTCTATCCAGATTTCTATCAGGATAAAATTTATCAAATGCCCGTTACCTATAGTTATAAAGGTTGGTCGCCTTGGCTTAAGCATTTGAGCGCCGATACTTTGCACGTAGAACTATTAGAGATTTATGAAAAAAACTATGGAGATTTTTTAGCGATTGAGCATCCAAAGTTAGGCAAGGCATTTGTGCGGGTAGATGGAAATCGTCGAATTAGTATTTACCAAAAAGGAGAACAAGAAGTTCGAGTTATTTTCACCGATTTAATTACGGAACCTAAAGTTCCAAAGATAGATCGTTCTTTGGCGGATAAAAATTTGCCTGTTTGGTTGCGGGAAACAGAGTAGTGAGAGACTGAGATTTTTTTAAGAACACAGAGGCACGGAGGCACGGAGATTTTTTCTACCTACTCGTCGGATGTCTAACGCCGTCCGATGAGTAGCGCATTCCCATCCGACGGCGGTAGCCATCGGACGGGAATGTTGCAAAAATTGTCAAAGAGCCATATATTTTAACAAATAATCCACAACTTACTCTGTGTCTCCGTGCCTCCGTGTTCTACCTTACCTCCTTTCACTCTTTACCCCATATTTATTTAAACCTCTAACTATGAGATGCTTTATATTCTTGTCTATATTTTTACTAATTAGCTGCGCTAAGGATGCTCCAGAAGTAACAGGCC
>CAKZUM010000377.1 GCA_937921525.1 uncultured Saprospiraceae bacterium | reverse complement strand
ACATACCAACTACATACCGTCTGACCTACCTTCCATAGAGAAATATAGACAACACGTCAAGAGATTCTTGATCTAGTCAATCCGTACAAGCAACACATAGCATCCTACTAATCCCCTAATCCTAGCCTATGTTATAGTTTTCTTAAAAAATCGACAATCGTGTGTATTTTTGCGTTGTAGTATCATCCTACAAATGAAGAATAAATAAGCGTACTTTTACGTTTTCATCAACTAACTACTGTTGATAGTCAAAATTATAAAACATTGATTATCAAATAGATATTAGAAAACTACATAAGTTAATCACGCTACTGGACATTTTAAAGAACAGAGAATAGAGAACAGACCAGCCCGACTGCCGTCAGGCGGGCGGGGAGTAGAGACAGATTTCGTTTAAAAATGACGAAATTTCATAGTTTTTAAACGAAATCTATCTCTGTTCTCGCTTCTCTGCTCTCTATTCTAAACAAAGTAGTGAATAAGTTAATATATATTATGAAATTGATAAAAAGACTATTGGCATTCCTATTATTTTTATTGATGGTAGTAATCGTTGGAATAATAGCCCTCCCCTTCTTATATAAGGATCAAGTAATCACTTATGTAAAGGACGAAGCGAACAAAACATTGAACGCTAAAATGAATTTTGAGGATGTGGATATTTCCTTACTGAGGAGTTTCCCAGATTTGAATGTACGCTTAGAAAATGTAACAGTGGATGGTATAGCAGCCTTCAAGGGAGTCCGATTATTTGAGGCGGTAGGTACAGAAGTAGAATTAAATGTATTAGACGCTTTTGCAGCTAAAGACAATTTTCCTGTTAAGTCCTTCTTTTTAAATCAGCCAGTTATTAATCTATTGGTGCTTAAAGATGGGCAAGCCAATTGGGATATAATGAAGCCTTCAGAAAATACAGAAGAAAGTAACTTCTTAGTAAAAATGAAGCAGTATACGATTGAGAATGGGATCATGAATTATGAGGATCGAAGCTTGGATATGAAAATGGTGGCTAAAGATTTGAACCATACAGGAAGTGGTCAATTTGCCTCTGATAATTTTGACTTAGCGACTAGAACACATATTTCTAATTTAGATGTAACATATGAAGGAGTAGATTATTTAGCGAATGCTACAGCGGATTTAGACGCATTGATCGCTATGGATATTCCCAATATGAAGTTCACTTTAAAAGATAATGAACTACTGCTGAATGCTTTGAAAATTAATACTGCTGGAACATTTGATATGAATGGGGAGGATTATGTGATGGATTTGACATTCAATTCACCGCAAGGAGATTTCAAGAGTTTATGGTCATTGATCCCTGGCGTTTTTACCGCCGACTATGCAGCGGCGACTATTGATGGTAAAATGGGTTTTAAAGGATTTGTGAAAGGTACTTATAATGCGATTAAGGGGCGTTATCCTGCTTTTCAAATACTAGCAGATGTTGATAATGGCAATGTAAAATACCCAGACTTACCTGTCGGAATTGCTGGTATTTTTACCAATATGAAAGTTGAAAGTCCTAGTGGGGATTTTGATAAAATGGTCGTGGACATTCCGCAGTTTAAAATGAAGGTAGGCGACAACCCAGTAACTGGAGCATTCAATTTGACAACGCCCGTTTCTGATCCTACCGTCAAAGGGAATTTAAAAGGGATTATTAATTTAGAAGAAATAGGCAGAGCCGTTCCTATAGAAGGAATTACAGAACTAAAAGGAATTGTAAAATCAGATGTGGTCTTTAATGCTTCCCAATCTCAACTAGACAAAGGACAGTATGAGCAAGTAAATATTGAAGGAACGATGAGTATAGATGATGTGTCTATACAGCAGACTGGAACACCGCCGATTGTTATTAATAATTTGACAACGGATTTTAGTCCTCAGCGCGTAAAATTAGAATCTTTTAATGCGAAGTTGGGAGAAAGCGACATACAAGCTACTGGTCAAGTGGATAATTTATTGGCCTATTTCAGTCCAGATAAGACTATGGAAGGAACCATTAATTATAGTTCCAATTATTTCAATGTCAATGAATGGGTGAGCGAAGTCGAAACCCCTGCTACTACATCAGAGAGCGTCACAGCAGACAGTGTCGCTACACCATTCGATCGTTTCAAGTTTAAGGTAGATGGCTTTATTAATAAAATGGATTATGATACCTATCAACTAACCGATGTGAAGACAAAAGGTAGTATTAGTCCAAATGAATCTACGATTGATAACTTTAGTACGATGATCGGAAAAAGTGATATTCAAGTCTCAGGAAAAGTCGTCAATCTGATGGACTACGCATTGGAAAACGAAGTGCTTACGGGCGAGATACAACTTAAATCTAAGTACTTAGATTTGAATCAATTCATGGTCGAAGGAGCGGCAACCGATACGACAGAAGCCTTGTCTGTGGTACCAGTACCAGAACGAGTAGATTTGATTTTGCACACTGATATAAGCAAAGTTCACTATACCAATTTCGATATTAGTAATATCAACGGCTTCATAGAAGTAAAGGACGAGGTCGCAAAAATGGAAGACATTAAAGGAAAAATATTAGGTGGAAATATAAATTTCGGCGGCAGCTATGATACCCAAAATATGGCTGCCCCTAAGTTTAGTTTAAATTATGATCTAGCAAAATTAGATTTTAATAATGCCTTTAAAACGTTTAACACCTTTCGATTAATCGCACCACTAGGAAAATATATAGATGGAAAATTTACTTCTAAATTAAAAATGAGTGGCACTTTGGGAAAGGATTTAATTCCTGACCTTAGCAGTTTAAATTTATCAGGTTTCTTACATACCTTTGGTGCAACTATTCGAGAATCAAAAACCTTTAAAAAGTTATCGGAAAAACTTCAGATAAAGGCTTTAGAAAATGTGAAGTTACAAGATTCTAAAAATTGGGTAGATATTAAAGATGGCTATTTAGAACTGGAAGAAGCAACACACAACATCGGAAGAGATATTAGTTTAAAAGTAAAAGGTAGGCATCATTTGTTACAGGAAGACTTATTCTATCTAATTGAAGCTACTATCCCAAAATCAGAAATCAATAAAACAGCCGTGGGTCAAGTAGCCAATCAAGGTTGGGATTTATTGACAAAGGAGGCACAAAAAAGAGGAGTAGATATTGACAACGGCGATATGGTCAAACTCAATATCAATATGACTGGTTCTATGGACAATCCAAGCTTCAAAATTATTCCTGTAGGAACAGATGGTAGTGTTTCCTTCGAAGACAAAGCCAATGAAATCGTAAAAGCTACCGTAGATAAAGCAGTAGATTCTGCAAGGACAGTGGTCAATGAAAAAGTAGACTCTGTAAGAAACGTAGTACAAACCCAAGTAGATTCTGTAAAGACAGTTGTCAACGAAGTAAAAGATTCGCTTAAAGTAGTCGCACAAGAAAAGACAGACCAAGTACTAGACAAAGGAAAAGCAGAAGCCTCAAAAATATTAGATTCCGTATTGGTAAAGAATGTCCCACTATTAGATAGCCTCTTACTAAAAGATAGCACTAAAGCTACCGATAAAGTAAAGGACATCCTAAAAGACTTCAACCCTTTCAAGAAAAAGAAAAACGGAAATTAATTATTTTAGAGTAGAGAGCAGAGACGGTTTTCGTTTAAAAATAAACAATCAGTTGTAAGAACAGTCCCAAAGGGACGACACCCTGTAGCCCATGACGCAGTCATGGGCACAAAATACACCCAACACCCCATAAAGAACAGTCCCAACGGGACGACACCCCGTAGCCCATGACGCAGTCATGGGCACAAAAATGGCAAAGCCATTTAAATAAATAAAACCATAAATTTGCCAACACAATAAAAATAAAAAACCAGCTATCAAAAATTTCTCCTACTTCCTCGCCAAACGCCTAGCCGTAACGAATAAACAATCGTTCTCCAGATTAATTATTAGAATAGCTATAGCAGCGATTGCCCTATGCCTAGCCGTTATGATTATTGCCACAGCAATGATTAGTGGATTTAAGAAAGAAATTAGCGAAAAGATATTTGGATTTTGGGGACATATATCCATCACCGATATTAATACCAACCAAGCCTACGAAACAGAACCCATCAATAAAAATCAAACATTCTACCCTAGTCTAAGCGATGTGGGCCAAATAGAATACATGGGCAATCCAGAGGTTTTGGGATATGAATATGAGGGAGTACCCACAGAAAAATTATCAGCAGGAGGTATCCGTCATATTCAAGTGTATGCACTAAAGCCAGGCATCATACAAACCAATGGAGCCATCGAAGGCATAATATTAAAAGGAGTGGATAAAGACTTTGATTGGGAATTTATGCAAAAATTCCTAAAAGAAGGAGAGTTGTTATTTACAGAAAACACGGTTTCCAAAACTAGGCCCATTATTATATCCCAACAAACAGCAGATCGCCTCAAAGTAAAAGTTGGAGACAAATTTAGAATTGTGTTCATCCAAGATAACAATCAAATTAAGAGACTATTTCAAGTAAAGGGCATCTACAAAACAGGATTAGAAGAATACGATAAAAGAATAGCTATTGTAGATATAGAAGTCATTCAGCAACTATTAGGTTGGAAAGAAGATCAAGTTGGTGGTTTTGAAATATTTTTAGATAATATAGAAGACCTTCCTATTTTTAGAGAATATATTTATTACGAGGTGTTGCCGAATCGTTTAGTAGGAGAAAGTATTCGCCGAAAATTTCCCGCTATATTCGACTGGTTAGAATTTCAAAATATTAATGAGCGGATCATCATCGTACTAATGATTTTGGTATCCATTATCAATATGATTACCGCTTTATTAATTTTAATAATCGAGCGCACCAATATGATCGGCATCCTTAAAGCGATGGGCGGTAGTGATTGGACGATTAGAAAAATATTTTTGTACCAAGCCGCTTATATTATAGGATTAGGCTTACTTTGGGGAAATATTATCGGATTAAGTATTTGCTGGTTAGAAGATAAATTCCATTTTGTAACCCTAACCGAAGAAAATTACTATTTATCCTATGCGCCTATAGATTTCAATTTTTGGACAATATTCTTATTAAACGCAGGTACCATTCTAATCACTTTAATTTTTCTAATTATTCCTACCTATCTGGTAACTAAAATTAGCCCTATTAAAGCCATTCGTTTTAATTAAAATTATTAAAATTTAAGCATGCACAAATCAGGTTTTGTAAATATTGTAGGAAGACCTAACGTTGGGAAATCCACCTTAATGAATGCTTTAGTAGGGGAAAGAATGTCTATCATCACTAGTAAACCACAAACGACTAGACATCGAATAAAAGGCATATTGAGTGGAGATGACTTTCAATTAGTCTTTTCAGATACACCAGGGTTCATCGAAGAAACGCATTACAAAATGCAGGATTCCATGAACAAATTCGTCTCCTCTACCTTTGAAGATGCGGATACTATGCTCTTCGTTATTGACAAGTATGACAAATACGAACAAGATGACCCTCTGGTAAAAAGGCTCAAACAACTAAACGTACCAAAATTTTTAGTCATCAATAAAATTGACTTATCCACACAAGAAGAAACACAAGAATTGATAGATAAATGGATGACTTGGGTAGACTTTACTGGAGCATATCCCATCTCTGCAATCAACAAATTAGGAACAGAAGGCTTGCTAAAAAAGATATTAGAAAACACCAAAGAAGGACCAGCCTACTATCCAAAAGATCAACTAACGGACCGTTCAGAACGGTTCTTCATCAGTGAGATCATTCGAGAAAATCTATTAGAACAATACAAACAAGAAATCCCCTACTCGTGCCAAGTCGTTGTAGATTCCTTTAAAGAAGGAACCACTTCCGGAGCAGAAGACATTACCCGTATCGAAGCACATATATACGTTATGCGAAAGTCCCAAAAGCCAATCATCATCGGCAAAGGCGGACAAGCCATCAAAAAACTAGGCATCGCAGCCAGACACGATATAGAAAAATTCCTAGAATCAAAAGTACATCTAGAACTAGTCGTAAAAATCAAAGAAAATTGGCGAGACGACGACCGAACCTTAAAACACTTTGGATATTGATAAGTAGTAAGTAAGAGGTAAAAAGTAATAAGTATAGATTGTCTAAGTCTAGAGCTAAGGTATCAAAAATAAAGTTCCTTAAGCTACTAGTACTAACAGTCCCAAAGGAACGACACCCTGTAGCCCATGACACAGTCATGGGAATCAAACACAAAACCATGCTACAAGTAGGAATAACAGGCGGAATAGGAAGCGGAAAAACCACCGTATGCAAGATATTCGAAATATTGAATATCCCGATTTACTATGCAGATGATCGAGCAAAAGCATTAATGGTCAGCAATGAATTATTAAGAGAAGAAATAAAAGAAGCATTCGGGCAAGAAGCCTATACCGAAGAGGGACAACTCAATCGGCCCTATATCGCCAACATCGTTTTCAATAATCAAACCAAACTAGATCAGCTAAATAGCATAGTGCATCCCGCTATGTATAAAGACGGGCAACGCTGGCACAAAAGTCAAAAAAACGGACCATACACCCTAAAAGAAGCCGCTATATTATTTGAAAGCAAAGGGCATGAACTAATGGACAAAACCATTCTAGTAGTAGCACCAAAAGAGGTCAGAATAGCGCGCGTGCTACAACGAGATAAAGCCACTAAAGAAGAAGTATTAGCTCGAATGAGTAAGCAAATGTCCGACCAAGAAAAAATTCCCTTAGCAGACTTCATTATTCTCAATGACGGCAAAGCACCACTAGTACCACAAATTTTAAAGATACATGATAAGTTAATCGACATCAACCAAAAAACACTAGGGGTTTAGGCAGTAAATCTAATTTTTCGTCTGCATCTCCCCCTTTTAGACTGTTTTTTTCAACATATAGCAGCTTTTTCCCCAATAAAAAGTTATATTTATGATAAATTAGTTTGTTTAAACTAAAGTTTGTTTAAGTAAAAATCTGCCTTATGATAAGATTCCGACTCCTAATTAGTTTTTTGCTCATCGCTTTTTCATATCAAATAAGTTCGGCTCAGAATATTTTTAATAAAAACCCTACAAAATACCACCACCTTACAAAAACGCAAATTAAGAAATTGAGTACCGTTCAATTATCTAAGGGTACAAAGATATTCCCAGAATCCTATCTATATGGAATGAAGGGAGATAGCTTAATTTTATTAACGGATATTTCAGGCTGGAACGAAAATTCTATATTTGCCAAATCCAATATCTCCGTATCTAATTACGATGAATTAATCTTAACGAATAAAGCAGAACGTCGACAAAAATCAGCCTTATGGGGTGCTATATTAGGAGGCTTATCTTATGCCCTAGTACAAAAAGCCACCGAAACCAAATCATACGAGCGAACCATATCTAAAATATTGACTGGTCAACAATCTAACAACGGTCGATTGGAAGGAGTCATTGCTGGAATAACAGGTATGGGATTAGGTATGATTATCGGTCAAACATTAGCTAAACGAAAATTCAATTTAAAAAAGCAAAAGAAAGCTTCTATGCGAAAAATAAAAGAATTTTCTTATAGATAGTAGACTTGTTCATAAATAAGAATTTGATTATATGAAAATTAGATTTTTTCTTCTAATGAATCGACAAGATTATCAAAGAAGTTTACACTAATTGTGTTTTTTACCACGGATTCACGGATTAACTAAGTAAAACGCTTAAAATCCGTGAATCCGTGGTAAAAAAGTGTCAACTACTTTTTGGCTTTAGATAAACTTGTCTACTTTTTCGTTCTTTTATTTCTTTTGTGGTTCAAACTAAAATGTCTACTTATGTATAGTTCGACTACTTGCAAGAAGGGTTATCGGTAGAGCTGATAACCCTTTTCTATTTTTATTTATCTACCTCCTTTCAATCCACTGAAGATTTATGCCTTCCTTTCAAAAAAAAAGGTAATTTAGTAACTTCTGAAAAGCTTCATTCACAAAATTTGTCATATGCACTTAATAAAGCATTCCTATTTAAAAGTATTAAGCATCGCACTACTCCTTTTTTGTTTTGCTTGCCAGCAAGATTCTGAAGATCCACAAACGATAGAAGACTTTGAAACAGAGTTAAGCAACTTTGCTTTATACGATCAAAATGGAGACTTCCATGAACTCTATTACAAATCTGATGCATCCGCTGTGGTCCTTTTTATACATGGCAATGCTTGTCCTATTGTAAGAAATGCCATCCCAGATTTAAAAAAGATCAGAGAGCGTTATGCGGATAAAGGCGTAGAATTTTTGTTATTAAATTCAAATCTTCAAGATGACCGTAAGGCTATTGCTAAGGAGGCAGCAGAGTTTGATATGGATTTTCCCATTCTAGTAGATGAAGCTCAATTAGTAGCCGAGATGCTACAACTCAAACGAACAGCAGAGGCTATTGTCTTAGATCCTGCGACTTGGGAAATCATGTACAGAGGCCCTATTAGTGATAGAATCGGATATGAAAGTCAAAAACCTAAAGCAAAACATACTTATCTAATAGATGCTTTGGATGCCCAACTGAAAGGAGAAGTACCTGCCATCCAATACCAAAAAGGAAAAGGTTGTTTGATCAAACTAAAACATAAAGATCAAGCAAAATTTGCCAATATATCTTACGAGCATGATGTCGCTCCAATCCTTTTAGAAAAATGTGTACAGTGTCATGTAGAAGGAGGAATTGCACCTTGGGCCATGACGGACTACGAGCAAATAAATGGCTGGTCGCACATGATTCGAGAAGTACTACGGGTTAAAAGAATGCCTCCTTGGCAGGCAGATCCTGAGGTAGGACACTTTGCTAATGACCTATCTATTACCAATGAAGAACTGCAAACTTTAGTTCATTGGATAGATGCAGGTGCAGTAAAAGATTCAGAGAATGATCCTCTAAAAGCTTATCAGCCTAAAATAGATGAATGGGCACTCGGTAAA
>CAKZUM010000376.1 GCA_937921525.1 uncultured Saprospiraceae bacterium | reverse complement strand
ATATTTAAATTAACTTTCAACTAATACTTTCTAGCCTTCTAAAGCATAAATTTAATACTTAACTTTGTCGGATTTTTTTAAACGACCGTAAGCCCTTGTGCTTACTAAGCCGCATGCATGTGAAGGATACACGAAGTTTTGAAGATAAATTCAACAAACTACCTAAAATAGAACAGGATTGCCTTAAAGTGTTGGCTACAGCTTTTGAGGTGGTACCTCTTGATACCTTCTATAAAATATTACAGAGTGCGAATATCTATAATAGCTCAGGCAGATCAATAGGTCAAAGAGAATTAGAAAACACCTTATCTAATTTAAAAGAAAAAGAATGGGTCGATAGCTCTACTAAAGGAGAATATTTTTGTCTAGAATCTGTTGAAAAGCAAATCGTTAAAGTAGCTGCTCAAGATACCCGTTTTCCTCTCTTTTTATTGGCCATTAGAGAAGTCTTACCCGCCAAAGAGCGTAGTTGGATGCGCAAACCTCGAAACTTTGCTGTTTGTATCAGAGAATTACAAATTGCGCTATTACAAAAAGAGGAAAAAGCTTTTCAGAGTTGGCTAGATACAATCAATCAATACTATCCTCAAAAATTATCAGGAAATAAAACCTTGGCTTTTTTGTTTGAAGATCATTTTGAACCAGAATGGATCGCCACCTTCCCAGATGATTTTCAGTACAGTGTGTTAGAAAATATCATTTTCTTAAATATTCATCAGCTAAAATCTATTGACCATTACGTTAGCTACTTAGAGGCGCATAAAGAAATTGACAATAACTCCACTATTGGCAAACAATATCGTTCCCTATTAGGTAATGCGTATATTTTCCAAGGAAAAATAAAAGATAAAGATGCCTATTTTAGAAATTATGCCCGTATGGCTTGGGTGGCATTCTTGGTAGGAGATAATAAAGATGCCATAGAATTATTTGAAAAAGCACTAGAAAGTCTTCAAAAAATAAGTGGTCAAACTAATATTTATTTTCATCATGCTGCCGGCCCATTTTATTTATTAGCCTTACTTAAACGAGGAGATACCAAAGACTATCCAAAAATAATTAATTACTGCGAATGGGGTAAAGGAGGAATTTTTACGAATACCTACGCCTATATCAGTGCCATTGTTCATCAACTAACTAATAAATATCAAAAAGTAGAAACCTTAATGGCAACGACTCCTTCCTCTAGCTTTGATTATCTAGTAAAAGCTTTGGCGTGTCATTGGATTGGGCAAGAAGTATCTGTACAAGAGTTATCTCATTTAAAAAAATTACAACATAAAGCAAAAGAAGCAGGCTTTCGTTGGATCGAAATGGAATTGGCACAGGTACTTGCAGAGTTAGAAACAGATCATCAGCAGGCGAATGATTTTGAAAAAACAGCTAAAAAACTAGCTAAAAAAATTGGTACTCATAGCATTATTCATTCTATTAAAATTATTGAAAAATGGGCAGGTGCTTTAGAAGCCCTTAGCTCTTTAAATAAAAAATCTTTTAGTCCTGCTGTAGAAAAATCTAATCGACTGATTTGGTTAGTAGATATGGAAAATGAGATTATCCAACCCAAAGAGCAAACCTTAAATAAGTCAGGTAATTGGAGTAAAGGTCGGAATGCTGCCCTGAAACGCTTGGTCCGTGGAGAGATTATCTGCATGAGTACACAGGACATCAAAATTGCCACGCATATCGGAGTCAGTAGTTTTGGGTACTATGGAGCAGAAGAATATGCTTTTCATTTCAAAGAAGCTATTCAAGAAATGGTGGGTCACCCGTATGTATTTCGATATGACAATCCTACTATTCCTATTGAATTAATTGTTAGACAACCTGAATTGCTCATTGATGAAAAAGGAGACTTCTTCGAGTTTTATTTTGCCCATCCAATAGATAGGGAAGGCATCATGATTTATCGAGAAACGCCAACTCGATATGTGGTAATTCAAGTAGAAAGGGAACATGAACAAGTAGCAGATATTATTGGCCGTCGACTCAAAGTACCCAAAGCGGCTAAAGGTCAAGTATTAGAAGCCATTAATCATGTAACGGATTTAATAACGGTACAATCTGCTGTTTTTAGTGAAGATGAGGATGTCAACTATCAAGCGGGGGATTCAAAAATCCATGCCCACTTGTTACCCTTTGGAGATGGTTTCAAACTAGAGTTCTTTACGAAGCCATTGATAACGGAACCTCCTTATTTCAAACCTGGTATTGGTAGGAGTCGTTTTGTGGCACACTCAAAAGAAGTCAAAACAGTTATAGAACGAGATCTCGATCAAGAATCTAAACAGTTACAAAGGATTCTAGACAATTGTCCTTCCTTAACCAACACCATAGAGTATGAAGGGGAATATACATTTGAAGCGGTCGAAACTTGCTTACAAATCTTATTAGAATTAGAACCATTCAGAGCTGCAGAGGACGTTATTATTGAATGGCCTAAAGGAGAAAAAATTCGATTGAATCAGCAAATAGGCATGGATAATTTTTCCATGAGAATTAAAAGAGATAATGACTGGTTTGGCGTCACTGGAGAATTGCAAGTGAACGAAGATATGGTGATGGATATGCGGCAGTTATTACAGCTAGTCGCTATTAATGATGAGAGTCAATTCATTGAAATTAAGGAAGGTCAATATATCAAATTAACGGAAAGTTTTAGAGCTAGATTAGGAGAACTGAATAGCTTAGTCATTAATAATAAAAATGAATTGCACTTTCATCCCCTAGCGGCAGGGGCCATCGACTCTTGGAGTGAAGAAATCGGTTCTTTAGAAGTAGATTTGAAGTGGAAATCTCACATCAAAAAATTAAAAGAATATAGTACCGTCAAACCAGATGTGCCACCCTCTTTTCAGGCTACGTTAAGAGCCTATCAATTAGAAGGCTACCATTGGTTATCCCAACTGGCAGACTGGGGCGTGGGTGCCTGTTTAGCAGATGATATGGGGTTAGGTAAAACGATCCAAGCATTGGCAGTAATAGTTAATCGTGGAGATCAAGGCCCTTCTTTAGTAGTTGCCCCAGCTTCAGTAGCCAGTAATTGGCGAAAAGAAATAGCCAAATTTGCTCCTACTTTAAGAGCCATTAATTTTAATACTAGTGACCGTAAAAAGACCATTAATGAATTACAAGAAAATGATGTTCTAATTACTAGTTATGGGCTTTTACAACAAGCGGCTGCGCTACTAAAAGAAAGAAAATTTGCCACCATTGTTTTGGACGAAGCACAAGCTATCAAAAATAGAGCAGCCAAACGTTCAAGAGCCGCAATGGAATTAAAAGGAGATTTTAAAATTATTACAACTGGTACGCCCATAGAAAATCATTTAGGGGAGTTATGGAATTTATTTAATTTTCTCAACCCCGGCTTATTAGGCTCTTTACAATCTTTCCAAGATAGATTCGCTACCCCCATAGAAAAGAAAAAAGATGTAGCTGCCCAGCAAGGACTCAAACGCCTATTACAGCCTTTTATCCTTCGGCGGAAGAAGGATGATGTTCTATTAGATTTACCTAGTAAAACAGAGATTACGCTTTCTGTTGCCATGTCAGAAGATGAAGTGGCATTCTATGAAGCACTCCGACAAAGTGCGGTTGACAAATTATCGAACAAAGACGATGACGAAAATGCCAACCAAAAGCGGTTTCAAATATTGGCAGAAATCATGCGCTTGCGCCAAGCCTGCTGTCATCCAAAATTAGTAAGCCCTACTGTTGATATAGGAAGTGCGAAGTTAGATTTGTTGAGTGAAGTATTAGCAGATCTTATTGCGAATGACCACAAAGCTTTAATTTTTAGTCAGTTTGTTGGGCACTTAAAAATTATAGAACAACACCTAATAGAACAAAATATTAGCTATCAATATTTAGATGGATCGACTCCATTGAAAAAAAGGTCTAGTAGAATTGATGCCTTCCAAGCTGGCGAGGGAGATGTATTTCTCATTAGTTTAAAAGCGGGTGGCGTAGGCCTAAATTTAACTGCTGCAGATTATGTGATACATATGGATCCTTGGTGGAATCCTGCGGTAGAGGACCAAGCTTCTGATAGAGCGCATCGGATTGGACAGACTCGTCCCGTTACTATTTATCGCTTGATTACGGAAAATACTATTGAAGAGAAAATTGTGAAGCTGCATGAGCATAAGCGTGATTTGGCAGATAGCTTATTGGAAGGCACGGATAGTAGTGGGAAGTTGTCGGCGGATGAATTGTTGCAGTTGATACAGGGAGACGGACTGTGATTTTTGGGATTTTTCTGATTAGGCAGATCTAGATGTTGACTAATCTGTCAATATCACCAAGCAATCCTAAAATCAAATAAATCCTACAAATCCTAGTCCGTTTTACGTACCACCAAACTACCAATAGAATACCCCGCCCCAAAAGAACAAATAATTCCATAATCACCACTCACTAAATCCTCCTGATACAAATTAAAAGCAATCAAAGAACCAGCCGAAGCCGTATTGGCAAATTCATCCAAAACAATAGGTGCTTCTATGCCTTCTGCGGGGCGATTCATCAACATTTTAAAAATTAGATTATTCATATTGATATTCGCTTGGTGAAGCCACCAACGTTTGATATCAGGTGGCGACAATTGATGCTGTTGAAGATGGGTATTAATATGTTCAGCAGCCATTGGGCACACCTCTTTGAATACACTCCTACCCTTCTGAAAAAACAATTGATCTGGCGACAAAGGATTGGCATCATTCGCATTGAGCACATAGCCAAAATTAGAGCGAATATTATTAGAATAAACCGTCTGTGCCTTTGTGCTTAATATTTCATAGCTGTGATCGGATGTGCAAGTTTGTGCTGTTTCAAGAATAGTCGCAATCGACACATCACCGAAAATAAAATGACTGTCACGATCTTTATAATTTACTTGGGGAGAAGTAAGTTCTGGGTTAATCACCATCACACAGGAAGCCGTCTCCGCCTTTATCATTTCGTAAGCTCGATGCAGACCAAAAGTAGCAGCAGAACAAGCTACCAACATATCAAATCCGAATCCCTTCACGCCTAAAGCTTCTTGTACTTCGATAGCAATGGCAGGGTAAGATCGTTGAGTATAGGCACAAGCTACAATAATCGCATCAATATCTGCCGCCGTTTTATTGGCTGCCGCCATAGCTTTGTGTGCCGCATGTAAAGCCATTTCCGCTTGATTCGATAATTCTTCGTCTGCTCGTTGAGGAATAACAGGCATCATTCGATCTATATCTAATGCCCCTTCTTTCTTATAAATATATCGGCTTTTGATACCCGATGCTTTTTCTATGAATTCTGCGGAAGATTGAGGTTTAGGAGTTATCGTTCCGCTTGCTATTTCAGCAGCGTGTGTTTCGTTATGCTTATTCGCATAGGCATTATAACTTGCTACTAATTCTTGGTTCGTGATGGTATATTGGGGTTTCCACAACCCTGTGCCACTAATTACTACCTGACTCATATGTTTTGATTTAACTCCTTGCTTCTACTTATTCAAATTTAGAATTACACGATTTTGTTAATAATTTGCAAAGATAAGAAGAGTACCTGTTAAGTATAGATAGGAAAGCTGATATTTTAATAATTTTCATTTTTTACAAAAATTAATAGAAAGCACTTTCTATTAACAGGATCGTATTTTTTATCGCAAATACACGTATTTTTTTTAATAAAAAGTCTTTTTTGATTCAAATTCTTGATTTATTCAAATCCTTCAAAAAGGATTTGATACAGTTCATTCTCTAGAATTTATTTATATTTGGCAGACCAAATAAAGTTATAAGCTTTAACTAAATAAAACCTTATTTTAGGCAGCTATCTATTGATAGCTGCTTTTTTTTTGCAAAAAACGACTAGTTTATCTAAACCACAAAAGCAGTTGACAATTTCACCACATAGATACACAGGTCACATAGTGTGACGTATGCTATGTGACCTATGTACCTACCTATGTGGTAAAATACAACCCTAGCTGTGTTAGCTTAGTTTTTATCAAGCTGCTTCATTCCTATTTCTTTTGGTAAAACGAATATCAACTGTCTGGATAAACTTATCAAGGGTTTTTCCATATCTCTCTTTTTTCCTAATCAGACTTGCTGTATTTCCCCC
>CAKZUM010000375.1 GCA_937921525.1 uncultured Saprospiraceae bacterium | reverse complement strand
TACATTCTTCTACTTGTTATTTTTCCTTTCTGCTGCGTTGAAAAGCCTCGTCGATGCTAGGCATCGCCTACGTTTTTCGCCTTGCATAAAGAAAAAATAACGGCGCATAAAAACGACATTTATTAATGAACCATTCCTAATTTCGTTTATTCTCGTTATTTTGAATGAATTAGGTCTCTGTTCTAGCCGCTCTATTCTCTATTTTATCTTTTATAACATACTATGGGGTGCTAACTACTCCCCCCGAAATATTCCTAAACTACAAAACAAACAAACGACTATGTCTGATTTACTCAAGGGAATTATTGGTTTAGTCCTTTGGTTCTTTTTGACGTTCGGTATGTACAAGCATTGCCGCCCCTCTGCTAATAGCCTTCCCTTTTGTGGAGGAAGCGCAGAAAAAGCAGTTGCAGCACCTGTAACAGTTACCGAAGCTAAAAGATTTCCACTGGATTTTCAATGGTCCAATGCCACTAGTAATACGAATGAAGGATTTGAAGCGATGAAAGCTTCTATCCTAGAAGGGGCTACTGACAATAACATTTTAGAAATTACAGGTAATTTCTACGATGGAGAAGAAAACACTACCTCCTATGAAGATTTGGGGCTTGCCAGAGCGCATCAAATAAAAGAACTATTACAAGAAGAACTACCAGACGCTAGATTCAAATTATCGTCCAATAAATTAGATGCTTTAGCGGAAGCTAGAACAGACTACTTTGAAAGTGCTTCTTTTAATTGGTTAGAAGGAGAAAGAGGGCCTGTTGAAATTTTAGAGGATCGTGCGATTATCCGCTTTCCATATAACTCTGTTCAGAAAGAAGTTGACCCTAAAATAGATGCCTACTTAGAGGGCTTAGCTACTCAGTTAAAAGAAAATGGTGGCAATGTGCGTTTGACTGGACATACAGATGACCAAGGGTCTTCTAGCAGAAATGAAACATTAGCTCATAGACGTGCAAAGATGATCCGTGATATTTTGAGAGCAAAAGGGGTGAAACGTAGTCAAATAAAAACTTTTACAGAGGGAGAATCCTCCCCTATTAGTTCAAATGACACGGAAGAAGGACGCCGAGATAACAGACGGGTGGAGGTACAAGTGGACTACTAAAAGTCTAAGGAAAAGCCTTTTAATTCAAGCTAGAAATTTAAAGGTCGTCTTTTGACGAATTCAATCAAACAAATCAAAATTTAAAAAATGTTGCTAAATATATTTCTATTTCAAGTAGGTAATGTCGCTTCGTTTCGTTGTTATGCACTTTGGTGTTTCTTACCATTTTTACTAGGCTTACTTATTGGGTACTGGATTTGGGGAGCTTACAAAGCAATGGTAGCAGAAAGAGATGCTAAAATTCAAAGACTCAATAAAACAATTTCTGACAATGAGAAAGAGGCTATAGACCTTAAGTATAAACTAGAGTCTGCTGATTCTCTTACTACCAAATTAAAGAGTTCTTTCTCAGAATGTCAGTCGGAAAATTCTTCACTAAATAGAAAACTCAGGTTGGCCGAAGCAGCGGCTATTCCCGCAGTGACAGAAGAAATTGTAGAAGAGACTCCATTGGCTATAGTAGCAGAACCAGAAGAGGAATTGGTGGTCGAGGAAATTGTTGAAGAAACAATAGAAGAGACACCACCAGTGCAAAAGGCAGCAGTAGCGGCGGCAGCAACAGCAGTAGCCGTGAAAGCAGCAAGCCCTTCTAATGAGGACGATAAAGAAGATGATTATTTACCTTGTAAAGAATATCTTGGTCATGCAGTAAATGATAAACGGAATAATGTTGCCTTTTTTAAACATTCAAACGGACAATATTATTTTGCGCTATATGCAGCGGATGGTTCTGTCAGACTACGAAGTGAAGGCTTTTCCAAGGCACAGTTAAGAGACAAAGAATTATCTGGTGTGGTAAGATTCAAAGATAATCCAGAGATGTATAAGCGTGTTCAAAAAGGCAAATACTACATGGATGTTTTATTTGACGAAACGGGCCGTGAGGTAGGAAGAAGTTGCCTACAAAAAGAGATAGAAGTAGAGGCAACAGCTCCTGAAGTTGCCCCAAAAGAAGCAGAAGCACCTGCACAAGAGGTAGCGAAAAAACAAACTATTACAGTTAAAAGAACCGTTAATATATCTGGGTTAGAAGACTTAGATGGCATTGACGCATCTGCTCAAAGTAAATTGATGGGCTTAGGATTCGGCAGTATGACTGCCCTAGCAGCAGCTAGTGAAACTGATTTGGCTAGTCGATTTGCAGGTTCTGGGCTAAATTGGAGACATTGGTGGAACCAATCTAAATATGCAACCAATGGAGACTGGGCGAAATTTTATGCGCTCCAAAATAGCAAAAATACGGTAGCACCTATTGAAGTTGAGCCTGAAGAAGTGGCAGAAGTTACAGCGCCTGTTACTCCTGTAGAAGTTCCAGCAGCACCCATACAAGCAGTCGCTTCCGTCAAATCTGTATCAAAGAAGAATCAATATCAGATTTACTTCAGCAATGACAATTTGCAAATTATTGAAGGGGTAGGTCCAAAAATTGAAAAAATTCTAAAAGAAGCAGGCTATAACACTTGGGGTATCTTAGCCAACGCCAGCTTTAACGACTTGAAAAAAGTAATGAGTGATGCTGGACCACGATACCGAATACACAACCCAAAATCATGGTCCAAGCAAGCGCAACTTGCCAATGATAATAAGTGGGAGGAATTAATTAATTACCAGAAATTCTTAGAGAATACGATTGGTACGGATAGCGCTTATTCCAAGGTAGAAAAATTGTTAAACAAAAATTTAGGTTTTTCTAATTCTGAATTAAATGACTTAAAAATCATTGAAGGAATCGGCCCTAAAATAGAAGGCTTATTAAAAGCTGGCGGAATCAATACTTGGAAAGATTTATCCAATGCCTCTGTCGATAAATTAAAGCTAATTCTTTTAAATGCTGGTAATCGGTATCGATTAGCAGATCCATCTACTTGGCCAATTCAAGCAGGAATGGCTAATAGAAGAGAGTGGACTAAATTGAAGGAATATCAAGATTTATTGCAAGGCGGAAAACGAATTTCTTAATTATAAGATATTGACAATGTGACGCTTATAAAGCGCAAAGTAGGATGCTACTTTGCGCTTTTTTTATTTCTATAAGTTTTTAGGTGTCGGCTAACAAGGGTTCATACCTTAGCTTTACACTACTAGACATTTTTAATTTGAACTAGGATCGTCGAGGTTTGTAATCGTCAGGTTAATAGTCGGACTCTTAGTAGCAGACACTTAGAAAGTGACTGATACTTGGGGTCTACGAAAAGGTGTCAGCCATTTTTAAAATGTCTGCCACCACACTACTGGACATTTTAAAGAGCAGAGAATAGAGAGCAGAGAGTAGAGACAGATTTCGTTTAAAAAATGACGAAATTTCGTTGTTTTCTAATCGAAATACGTCTCTACTCTCTCTTCTCTGCTCTCTGTTCTAATCGGATGGCTACCGTGGTATGCGCCATATTGTTTTACATCTTTAATTCGACAAAAAGATGAATTTTGGTATTTCCATAACTTAAGATTCTTATAGAGTCGATGGTTTAAGTTTGTAACTTAAACCTCTTATGAGGCTATTCCTAAAGCTAAAGACACCGGCTACTATCAGGAATTGTAAAATAATATATATCGTCTAAAGTTGTTACCATTATTCAATGAAGGCACTATGTTTTTGAGTTCTAAGAAATGCTTTGATTTTACTATATTTAGCTATTTTAGAAGGCTTGATATAGGGTTTAAGTTACAAACTTAAACCATCGACCATGCAAGGATTTCAAGTTAGGGAATTAATTTAATTTTTGAGGTGTTTTGGTAGAATTGCTTTTATGATGCCAAAAATGGTGTGTATATCTTTTTGTCGAATAAGATATATACAAGTTTACGGCGCACACCACGTTAGTCATCCGACGGCAGCTTTATGAGGTTACCGCTTTTATTTCTGACGGTCTATAGCCTAACGACTATGATTTGATTTTTAAAATAGCTGTCATCTCTCCGAGAAACCCAGATGACAGCCACTTTACAAGTTTCTGCCATCAATAGTCCGTCTCTTCGCCTAATGGCTATGGTTACAAACCTCGACGATCCATTACATTTAGAGTATTCTTATAAAAAACTGCATAGCAAAGGTTTTTCGAGTAAAAAGATCATCTTATCCAGAAAACCCCCATTAATAGAAACTTTTTGGTCTAAAACTCCATTGTATAATATGGTGATTTTTTGCAATTTGCATAATCAAAAATTTTAAGCACGCTCCTAGTAGAATCACGTCGTCAAAGTCATACATCTGACTTCTGACAGTTCCGAAGAATAAAGGAACGGTCTGACGGCTGACTTCTACTCTAACAGTAACGATAAAAGAAAGAATGATTCAGTTAGATCCAGAAGATGTTTTCCAGAAATTAGAATTTGATAAGATATTAGAATTAATCGAGCAAGAGTGCTTTGGAGACTTGGGAAAGTTAGCGGTAATGGAAATTTTTCCAGAAACAGATTTACCGTCTATCACTAAAAAACTAAAAGAGGTTGAAGAATATCAACGTACACTAGGTAACGATCCTTTCCCAATCAGTGCTTACGAAGATGTAGCGGAGGACTTAAAGATGTTAGGCATCATAGATTATGTGCTTCCTATTGAAGGTATGCAGCGAATCAATGTAGTGCTACGAGCGACACAAGCCATCTTTAGGTATTTTGAAAAAGATCGACAAGAAGTCTACCCTACCCTATACAATTTAATACGCCCCTTATCTTTCGATGCAGCACTCATTAAAGAGATAGATCGGGTCATTGATGAAAAAGGAGAAATCAAAGAAGATGCCTCCCCTCGTTTATTAAAAATTAAACGGAGTAAGGGGGCAAAGATGAAAGAACTGGACCGGCAATTCCGTTCGATTATCACGAAGTATAGAATGCAGGGTTGGCTGACGGATAATGTAGAAAGTTTTAGAAATAATAGAAGGGTCCTAAGTGTGCCTGCCGAGCATAAACGTAAAATTCGTGGTATCATCCACGATGAATCTACTACAGGTAGAACAGCTTTTATTGAACCCGAAGGTATTATTGAAATCAACAATGATCTTTTTGAATTAGAAGTAGAAGAACGTCGAGAAATCTACAACATTCTAAAAGCCTTAAGTGAAGTCCTACGGCCTTATGTGGAGCCTATTCAAGCCTACCAAGATTTGATGGTCAACTTGGATGTCATACAGGCCAAAGCACGTCTCTCCTATCGAATTGGTGGCAACATGCCTCAGATAAAAAAGAAACCACGTTTGGCCATAAAAAAAGGGTTTCATCCGCTACTTTTACTAAAGAATAAACAACAAAATAAGGAAGTAGTTCCTTTTGAATTAATTTTGTTTGAAGGAACCAGAATACTGATGTTGAGTGGTCCAAATGCAGGAGGAAAGTCTATTACCCTAAAGTCAGTTGGCTTGCTACAAATCATGATGCAATCTGGTATGTTGATACCTGTTGAACCTATTAGTGAAATGGGAATCTTTCATGGCTTTTTTGCAGACATCGGTGATCAGCAATCTATCGAAGATGACTTGAGTACCTATAGCTCTAGGTTGAAAAATATGCGTAACTTCTTAGAGAAAGCCAACAAGAAAAGTCTAATTCTAATTGATGAATTTGGATCAGGAACGGACCCTACTATTGGAGGCGCCATAGCAGAGGCCATTCTCAAAGAATTAAATGAGCGAGAAACCTTTGGTGTCATTACAACGCATTATTCTAATTTAAAAATATTCGCTCATAAGACCAAAGGTATTGTGAATGGGTCTATGACTTTCGACAAGGATAATCTAAGTCCTACGTATCAACTACGCGTCGGTAAACCTGGTAGTTCCTATGCTTTTGAAATTGCGGAAAAGAGCGGACTGGATAAAAAATTATTAAACTACGCCAAACATAAAACTGGTAAAAATGAAAAAGCCGTAGATCAACTATTAGTGGATTTACAGAAGGAAAAACAAATCATTGAAGAGCAGTTAAAAGCTAGTAAGGCAAAAGAAAAGGCACTAGAGCGATTGATTAAAAATTACGAGTATCTCCAACGAGATATGGAGTATCGCCGCAAAAAACACAAACTAGAACTTAAGCAACACAGTCTTCAACAAACAGCTAAAGATAATAAGCAGTTAGAAAAATTAGTCCGTGATTTAAGAGAGAATGAACGGCTGGACGCAAAGCAAAAATTAGAAGAAGCAAAAAAAATAGCGGCTAAGGTAAAGGAGGAAAAAGAACAAATGGCAGCGGAGGTCGTGCAACTTAAAGAAGACATTTATTACCAGCCTAGTAACAAAGCGAATAGAGAATTAAAAGTTGGTGATTTTGTAAAGTTAAAAACAGGTAGTGCAACAGGTATTATTGAAGGCATCAATAAAGGAAAAGCTGTTTTAAAAATGGGTTTAATGCACCTTACGGTTCCTTTGATAGACATCATCGGTGCCAAAGAACCTCTGGAAATTAATAGTAAAAAGCGAGTCCAGTTAGATACCGTAGCACCGAGTGAAAAATTTGAAAGTCGCATAGATCTGCGTGGAATGCGTTATGAGGAAGCGATCGGTGTCCTTCAAACTTTTATGGATCAGGCACTCATTTCTAGTGCCTCTTTACTTCGAATTATTCATGGTAAAGGAACGGGTAGTCTTAGAAAAGGGGTGCATAAAAAATTGAGGGAATATAAAGATGTTCGGTACGATCATCCT
>CAKZUM010000374.1 GCA_937921525.1 uncultured Saprospiraceae bacterium | reverse complement strand
TACGTATATGAATTATAGATTTTTTTGCTAGTTTTCTTCAAAAAATCAGTGCATAGCCTAGCTACGGACTTATTTTTTGGAGGAAACTAGCGGAAAAAGATATTTTCAGATATGTGTTTATTATTTAGAAACAACCCTATTAATAGGCAATTTCAAAATTTCTTAAAAAAGCCTATCTCTACCTACCGCAGAGATAGGCTTTTTTATTCAAGTTAAATCAAAACATGGAATCCTGCCCACTCCGATCTTCCTTACAAGGAGGGATTAACTCTGTTTTTTAAAATTTATTATTGTAGTATATGTTAATAAAATACTTGTTGTCATATTTCTTACAAATGGCTGGCATGGCTCATTTATTGTACTAATATTTGAAACGAACCTTATTAATCTACATAAACAACCGATTTTGATAGTACCAAAAATACACACCCTTCTTATAATTTGTTTATTAGCAGCTACCTCTCTTTTTTCCCAAGATTTAATAGAAAGAACTAAACAGGGGCTTCCCAATACTTCTGCTCTACGGGCGGCACCTAATCCATTAGCGGATTTGGTGCAAAATGCGAATAATAGCCGTTCAGGATTTACAGAAGTGGAACTATTCAACGTGGGAAATCAAGAACAATCTAAATTTGCTCGTTTTGTAAATGACGGCGTTTTACTAGAATTAAAGAAATCTGCTTTAACTGATTTTTGGAAAAGTAAATTTCCTGCTGTCAATCTGAAAATTCCTGTAAATGATGTGGCTGCTATTGAATTAGATTTAGTTAAGGTAGATATTCTAACAGATGATTTTGTTATGAGTACGAATGATGGCAGAATACTAAATGGACTAAAAGAACGAGGCATTTTCTATAGAGGTATTGTAAAAGGTGATGTTAGTTCTTTAGCAGCTGTAAGTGTATTTGAAGATAATATTCGGATAATGGTAGGCGATGATGATGGGAATTATGTCGTAGGAGAAATGAAAGAATTAGGAGAACATATCTTATATAATGACCAGCGAATGGTTGAAGAAAACCCTTTTTCTTGTGGAACAAATGATCGACAGATTCCCGGTGGAAAAATTCGAGAAACACCTTCTAATATAAACAGTAAGTCAAGAAATAATCAGATGGGCTGTATTCCTATTTATGTAGAATGTGATTATAAAACATTCCAAGATCTGGGTACGGAACAATTAGTAGGGGAGTATGTTGCTGGCTTGGTTAATGAATCTGCTACCTTATTTACTGCGGAATCTATTAGCATTAAATTATCAGAAGTAAAGGTTTGGACAAGTACAGATCCTTATGCAGGTATAAATAACACAGGTGATATTTTAGAAGCATTTGGCGAAAATATCAAAGACAATTACAATGGTCGATTAGCACATTTAATTTCGACTAGAAATATTGGTGGAGGTATTGCTTGGGTAAATGTAATCTGCGATACCTATAATCCTTTTATGGCTGATTTTGGTGATGGTAACAAGCTACACCATGCAGGACCCTATGCTTTTAGTGCAGGCTTGGGAACTAATTATGCTTCCTTTCCAACTTATTCTTGGGAGGTAGGTGTGTTTACCCATGAGACAGGTCATAATCTAGGATCTCCTCATACGCAAGCATGCGTTTGGAATGGGAACAATACTCCCATAGATGGCTGTGTTGGGGCTGAACCAAATAATGGTAACACTTGTACAAGACCTACCCCTAATTGTCCAACAGATAAAGGGACGATTATGAGTTATTGTAATTTATTAGGGAACTGTGGTATTTTATTTAGTAATGGATTTGGGCAGCAACCGGGAGATTTGATTCGAGGTTTTTATAACGATGCCTCCTGTACGCTATCTTGTGCCGCACCAACTTGTTCAGATGGTCTACAAAATGCTGATGAGACAGGTATAGATTGTGGTGGGTCTAATTGTGCAGCATGTCCATGTTATGAAAGTCCTTTAAATTTAAGCATTACCTTAGATGATTGGCCACAAGAATCGTCTTGGACTTTGAAAAACGCAGGTGGAACCACCTTACACCAAGGAGGAACCTATGCTGGACAAGCAGGTGCTAATCTTACAATCAATAATTTGACACTAGCTAATGGGAGTGGTTATGTTTTTACTTTCAATGACTCCGCAGGTGATGGAATCTGTTGTGGATTTGGTAACGGTAGTTTTACGCTAAAAGATAATGCAGGTACTACTGTTTTTGCTGGTGGAAACTTTGGAGCAAGTACGAATTATAGTTTCTGTATAGATGCGGGAACAGCTATGGATAACTGCCCAACCAATAAAGTAATCAACACTAGTATATCTTCTGGTACGGAAAGTGCAGCGACTACTATCACGACTTCTGGTACCGTCAATATTACTGGAACGGTAACATTTGAGGCAGGCTCTTCCGTTACTTTAAATCCAGGTTTTCATGCACAAAGTAACAGTACATTTTTAGCGAGAATTAATGCTTGTTCTCCACTAACGGAAGGAACTGAAAAGGAACTTGCTTTTAAAATTGATACAGGTATTAATCAATCGGATGATAGCATAATATCGAATGAGCTTAACCTAGCAGTATTCCCTAATCCAACAAAGAATACGACAAATATTCAGTACCAACTAGAGGCTTCTTCTGAAGTATCTTTATCCATTTTTGATATGAATGGACAAGAAATTCAACGTTTAATTACACAACAATACACAGAAGAGGGAACACACCAAATAGAGGTACAAGCGAATGATTTTGGAGTTGGTATATTTTATATTGTACTAATATCTGGTGATGCTGCTATTTCTGAAAAGCTAATTATTATTAATTAAGTAACGATAAAACAATAACTCCGACACCCGCCCGACTGCGTCAGCGGGCTGGTTTGGACGGTCTTTTTTGCCCTCATTTTCCACTAAAAATTATTTCCGTAGCCCAGCTATGCAAAGAATTTTTTAGCGAAAACTGAGAACAAAATAGCCTCGCCCAATTTGACGGACTTATTATTTCGTCGTTACTAAGATAGTTTAACTTTTAAAGGTAGCCTTGCTATCCCTTTTGGTCCACCACTTGTGGTCAAGAAATTGAATGTGTCAAACAAAGAAAGGAATTATATTGGAAAGGAGTGTAAAATTATGCGTAGTTTTTTTGATATTAGGCA
>CAKZUM010000373.1 GCA_937921525.1 uncultured Saprospiraceae bacterium | reverse complement strand
CCAGAAAGTGCAAATTTGGTTTTGTCAGAACCACCAGAAACGGTCAGTTGATAGTTTTGAGTAGCTGCTTGCCGAAACACCGCATCCTGCCAATCGGTTCCCTTTCCTAATAATTCTGGATTTCTAAATTCTTCTATTAATTCAAATCCTATATCCTCATAATATTCTGCATATTGGCGAAGGTCTAAGACAGGAACTTTGGAAGCTAATTCTTGTATACCATAATAGGTTTCTAAGTTAATACTTGACTTTCCTGCCTGCCCTCGCTTAGTCGTAATCAACACGACTCCATTCGCCGCCCTTGCCCCATAGATAGCCGTGGCAGAGGCATCTTTTAAAATTTCGATAGATTCTATATCGCTCGGATTAACCGTATTAAGTGCATTGGAATTTTGCCCCCCCCCATCTAATTCACTAAAGTTAGAGGAACTGCCTTGATTATCATTCACTACTGGAATTCCATCTATCACATACAAAGGTTCAGCAGAGAGTGTAGAACCAATTCCACGAATTCGAATAGACACCCCACCTCCGGGTGCGCCAGAATTTTGAGTTACCTGCACGCCTGCTGCTCGTCCCTGTAACGCTTGATCTAATCCCGTAGCGGGTAAGGCTTTAATTTCCTTCTCTCCTACAGAAGATAAAGCACCTGTCAAATCACTTCTTTTTTGAGTACCGTAACCAATGACAATCACTTCTTCTAATTGCTTCGCATCAGGTATCAAATAGACTGCCTCAAGTGTAGCCCCCCTGACTTTAATTTCTTGTTCATTATACCCTATATAGGTAAATACTAAAGTGGCATTCTCTTCTACTTCCATTGAAAATCGTCCATCAAAATCTGTTGCTGTACCTATATTTTTTCCTTTTACTAAAATATTTACACCAATCAATGGCTCATTCGTATCAATATCATACACCGTTCCTGAAACAGTAAGCAGTACTCTTTTTTCTTGAGATACGATAGGTCGTTCTTGAATACTTTGTTGTTTACTTTTTTCGGAAACCTTAACAGGTATTTTAATGATGTAAGTTGCAGTGCCTAATTTTTTAAAACTAAAGTTTGTTTTACGTTGTAACTCTTTTAATTCCTCCTCAACCGTCTGATACTGAATTGTCCAATTTGTAATTTTCTTTTCAGCAATTTGTTCCACATCATAGACAATATTAACTTCATATACTGTAGCCACTTCATCAATAGCTTCTGAAAGAAGGATCGTCTGTTCTAGCAAACTATTTTGGCCATTGATAGTCGTATTCCCCAATAGCGGCATACTACACAAACCAATCAAGAACAATAAATAAAAAGTAAATTGTTGAGGTGTTTTCATACATTACATTTTAAGTAACGACAAAACAATAACTCCGTCATTTAGACGGACTTATTATTTCGTCGTTACTAAGACATCAGAATTCGGAATATTTCAAAATACTGCTGTCTCTTGAAGCTTGTTTAAAATTTACACAAGCGCTTATTTTATCAAGTAAACTTTACTATTGATCTGCTCAATTTTCAGACCATATATCTCTGACAATGCTGTTAGCAATAATTCAGGATCATTTTTCGGAATGGTTGCTGTAATTTTTCGTTTCAATAATTCTTTATCCTCTACCTTTACCGTCCAACCAAATTCATTTTGTAAACGCTGTATCACTTTAGCAATTGACAATTCTTTAAATACCAAGCGTTTAAATCGCCATGCGCTAAAGACATCTACGTCTGCCATTTGATGCTCAAAAGATTCTCCCTCTTTTAAGTGGACTAATTCTCCAGGCACCATTTTTATCAAAGGATAGTCAGGTATTGATAATTCTACAGCACCTTCTAATAATGCCACCTTTAGCGTTTTATCTCTTTGTAATACATTAAAGGAAGTGCCTAATACGCTAATACTTCCTTTATTCGTCTTCACTAGAAATACTTCCTTTTCCGACTGTTTCTTCACTTCAAAAAACGCTTCCCCATTTAAATGAACCACTCTAGGCTTGCCTACCGAAAAGGCATTATGACTTATAGTAGAATTAGCATTTAAAATAACCTTAGTTCCATCAGGCAATATATGTGTCTTTACTTCTCCGTAATTAGTTGCTAACTGTTTCAATGGAGTAGGCACAGAAAAATACTGCCAAAAGCCAATACTTACTAATACAGCAATTGTGGCGGCAATAGCGATCAAGCTTTTTCGGTTTTTTCGACTTTTTTTTGAGGGGCTTTGCCTAGGCATTGCTCTTAATTTTGCGGTCTCTGTACTTTGCCGTTTTTCCACTATCGCTTTAAAATCTAAAAAGGCGGCATTAATTTCCTGTTCCGAAGGCTCAATAGCCAAAGATTTCACCAAAGCCTTTGCCTCTACAAAGACTGCCTGATATTCAGGATGTTGTACCTGCCAATCCTCCCAACGGCGGATTGATTTTGCTGTTGGATGCAGACAATACCTTTGAAAATCTTCAGAAGCAGCTAGTTCCGTCACCGTCATATCGATTAGATTCGTTATTGTTGTTAAATGCAGTTTATACTAAAAGGAAGTGAAGTCTCTCCCTTCCAATAACTAAGAGGAAGGAATATTAGCCTTTTACTATCTGGGGAGTAACTTTTTTTAAAAAATCACAAATTAGACTGTAGAGACTTGCGTAATTTCTGGATGGCAGAGTGGATTTGGTTATAAATAGTTTGTTGGCTTTTCCCTGTGGAGGCTGCAATTTCTTCGTAATCTAAGCCTTCTTTAAAACGTAAACTAAGCGTCTCCTTTTGTTGAGTAGGTAGCTCATTGATGGCTATTTCTAATTGTTGTTGTTTAGTAAACTCTGTTTGAAAATTGATTAATAAGGTTTCATAAGAGGGGACACTTAATAAGTGTTCTTGGTTTTTTAGTCCTATTTGTAAG
>CAKZUM010000372.1 GCA_937921525.1 uncultured Saprospiraceae bacterium | reverse complement strand
CGACAAGTTTATCCAGACAGTTGATATTAGTTTTACCACAAATTTAAGAATGAGGCAGCTTGATAAAACAAAGCTAGGGTTGTATTTTACCACATAGGTACATAGGTCACATAGCATACATCACGCTATGTGACCTATGTATCTATGTGGTGAAATTGTCAACTACTTTTGTGGTTTAGATAAACTTGTCCTGTTTTTCAAAGGAAAACCTGTGGTTGAACCAAAACTAAGAAAGCCTGTAATTAAGTGTAATTACAGGCTTTTTTATAAAAATATGTCACGCAAGACCTAGAGCCAACAGAGTAATTATATCATTCTGTGTATTTTCTAATAGAGTCGAGCGTGATAGCTGCAAAGCTCTCTTAATTTTGAGCGTGTAGAAAAAATCATAAATTTTAAATCATACATCATATATCATAAATCCATCATGGTTTAAACTAGATGGATGTATGATTTCTGATGTATGAAATATGATTTCTGATTTACCCAAGTATATAGTAACTACCCCACCAACTCCTTAGCTCTCGCCAAGGCCTTATCCAATCCACTAGCATCTTTACCCCCCGCCGTAGCGAAGAAAGCTTGACCACCGCCACCACCTTTGATTTCTTTAGCCAACTCTCTGATCATATTACCAGCATGAAGATCTTTAGTCTCCGTCAAGTTTTTACTAACTGTCACCATCAATTGTGGCTTATCATTTACTTCCGCACCAAAGACAATTAAAGCATCACCAATTTCATTCTCTAATTGATACGCCAAAGTCTTAATCGCATTGCTATCATTCAAAGGTAACTTAGCACTGATGAAGTTGACACCATTAATAGTCGCCATAGATGCTTTTAATTCATCCTTTAAGCCACCTGCTTGGTCGGCCATCATCTTTTCAATCTGCTTCTTCAATTGCTTGTTTTCTTCTTGCAAAGCAGCCACACTATTAATAACACCTGTTGGATTTTTAAATAAACCTCTTACCGCTGCCAATTCTGCCAATTCCTTATTCACAAAAGATTCCGCTGCTGTAGAGGTAATTGCTTCTATTCTTCTTACGCCTGCCGCAACACCTGTCTCAGATAAAATTTTAAACTGACCGATTTCACCCGTAGCAGGAACATGTGTACCACCACATAGTTCTCTGGAAAAATCTTTATCGAAGGTAATCATCCGTACCGTGTCACCATACTTTTCTCCAAATAGTGCCGTAGCACCTGCTGCCTTCGCCTCCTCAATTGGCATATCTCTATTTTCCTCTAAAGGAATATTTGCTCTGATTTTTTCATTGACAATTTGCTCGATCTGTGCGACTTCCTCGTCTGTCATTTTTGCAAAATGACTAAAATCAAAACGCATTCGCTTATCATCTACATCTTGTCCTTTTTGCACCGCATGGTCGCCTAGTATATTGTGCAATGCAGCGTGCATTAAGTGAGCAGCCGAGTGATTATTAGACGTTGCTTGTCGCTTAACCGTATTGACCTCTGCTTTGATTGTACCCTCTAAGTCTGCTGGAAATTTCTTAACCGTGTGAACAATCAAGTCATTCTCTTTGACCGTACCTATCACAGGAATCTTTTCGCCATTGGCAAAAAATAAAAGCCCTGTATCCCCTCTTTGCCCACCACTCTCTCCATAAAAAGGCGTTTTATTTAAAACTATTTGATGCTGATTTCCTTTTTTCGTTTTAACGATTCTGTATTTTAATACCTTCGCATCATCAATAGCTAAGTGATCATAGCCTACAAATTCTACTTCTCCATCTTCTAAAATAGTCCAATCTCCAACCTCTTTTTTAGAATCTGCTCTACCTCTAGCCTTTTGGGCAGCTAGTGCGGTATCAAATCCTTTTTCTTCAACTGTCCATCCCTTTTCTTGCGCCATTAATCGAGTCAAGTCAATTGGGAAACCATAGGTATCAAATAATTCAAAAGCATCTTCTCCTTTTATTTCCTTATTCTTCACTTCTAAAGAGGCAAAACGCTTCAAACCATTTTCCAAAGTATTCAAGAAGGTCTTCTCTTCTCCATGAATGATCTTGCCCACTTGTTCTTCCTGCGCTTTTAATTCAGGGAAGACATCTTTAAAGGTGTCCGATAGTAATGGAATCATCTTATGTAAGAAAGGTTCCTTTATATCTAGAAAAGAATAGTTGTATCGTACAGCTCTTCTCAATATACGTCGAATGACATAGCCTGCCCCTGTATTACTAGGGATTTGGCCATCTGCAATAGCAAAAGCTACTGCTCGAATATGATCCGCAACTACCCGCATCGCAATATCTACCTTTGCGTCCATTGCATAGCTAAAGCCATACTTTTTATTAGAATGCTGCTCAATAAATTTAATGAATGGCGTAAAAACATCCGTATCATAATTGGAAGTCGTTTGCTGCATAGCCATACACAAACGCTCAAAGCCCATACCCGTATCTATATGTTTAGCAGGCAACTCTTCCAAACTACCATCTGCTTTTCTATTAAATTGAATAAATACTAAGTTCCAAATCTCTACTACTAATGGGTCATCCATATTCACTAGGCTTGCCCCATCTACTTTCAATCGCTCTTCATCTGGACGCAAGTCTATATGAATTTCAGAACATGGACCACAAGGGCCAGTTGCCCCCATTTCCCAGAAATTGTCTTTTCTGTCAAAATTTAAGATTCTATCTTCTGCAATCCATTTCTTCCAATATGCTCTAGCCTCTGTATCCGCTTCTAAATTATCTTCTTTATCTCCTTCAAAAACAGACACATATAATCTATCTTTCGATAAACCATACTCTTTTGTCAATAACTCCCAAGCCCATGCAATGGCCTCTTCTTTAAAATAGTCTCCAAAAGACCAATTCCCCAACATCTCAAACATCGTATGGTGGTAGCTATCAATGCCCACTTCTTCTAGGTCATTATGCTTACCTGATACCCGTAAACACTTTTGGGTATCTGCAATTCTTGGATTATCAGGCGTTTGATTACCCAAAAAGTAGTCCTTGAACTGGTTCATTCCAGAGTTCGTAAAGAGTAAGGTAGGATCGTTTTTATTTACAATCGGAGCCGAAGGCACTATTTTATGCCCTTTTGATGCAAAAAAGTCTAAAAACTTTTGTCGAATTTCCTTAGATGTCATTATTTTTTAATATTTCCTATCACTGAATAAGATGGCTGAACTAAAATACAGTACTAGTTTTCTCGAATAAAGGACAAAATAAGCCGAATAGTTTCATTATTAACGGAAATAACTGATTTTTAGCCATTTCTTTGATAATGCACTATTTCTACTATCTATCCAAGAATTACCGTAATGTGAATAAGTCCCCAATCTGCTATAAACGCCTAATAAACAGGTACTTTTCACTTGATTTCTACTATTTTATATAACAAATGTTACTTATAATCGAAATAACTATCTAATGGCTTGTTGGGGGATTTTTGATTGTTTTTTTTGGATTTCTGAGATTATGCCTTACTTTTGGACTCCTAAACATGGAAAGCCTCTCTTTTAGAGCGACCAAAATTAGGTATTTTATAATTAAATTGTGTTCTACCACCCCTGTTATAATCCGATTTAGCTTACCTTGACATTGATCCAACATTAACTAAAATAAACAACTAACATTGTGGGGAAATTATTCAATTAACAGAATGATTTTAGGACCAAACGTTTTCTAATGAAGAAAGATAAATACTACTTTAACACCCAGACGCTTCGATACGAAAAAGTAGTCAGCTCTCCAAGAATAAAACTGTTGAAAATAACAGGTATTATTGGAGGAATCTTTTTGGCTGCTGTCGTATTAGTATCGCTTATGTCTAATCTATTGAGTTCTTCTCCTAAAGAATTGGCTTTGGAGAGAGAGATCACTCAAATGAAAGACTACCACAAGAAGCTTGAGCTACAGTTGGAAGATATGGGGCAAGTACTACAGAATATACAAGAAAGAGACGCCAGCGTTCATAGAATGGTATTTGGCATGAACCCTATAGATGAAAATATCTGGATGGGGGGTGTTGGTGGACATAATAAGAAAGACAAGCTTACCAATTTTAAGAATACAGGAAAGATATTAATTTCAACAAAAGAAAAAGCAGAACGATTAGCTCATCAGCTAATGGTTCAATCTCGTTCTTTGGATGAAATCGAAAAAATGGCGACAACTAAAGGCGATGAATTTGCCTCTATGCCATTAATTGCACCTGTTAGGCAGGATAAATTGAAGCGAAGAATTCATTTGTTATCTGGATTTGGTAAAAGAATGCACCCTATTTATAAGGTAATGAAAATGCATGATGGTATTGATTTTACTGCCCCTAAAGGCACACCAATCCAAGCAACTGGTGATGGTAAGATCATTACAGCTAAAAGATCACCGTCTTATGGTCGCTATGTCGTTATTCGACACAATGATGAATATGAAACCCTTTATGCACATATGGATAAAATCCTTGTGAAGAAAGGGCAAACAGTAAAACGTGGAGAACAAATTGGTACCGTAGGAAATACTGGCCGTTCTACTGCTCCACATTTACATTATGAGGTACGTCAAAAAGGACGTGCTGTTAATCCTATTGGCTACTGTATAGATGGCTTGTCTCCTAAAGAATATGAGACACTAGTCAAATCAGCTAGCAAAATGAATCAATCATTTGATTAACAGTCTTTCACAATAACTATCGTAGATGTTTTGATCAGCATCTAAACCTGTTATTCCTAAATCGGTTTTAATTAACAACTTAGATAAACAAATTTAGCTTTTACGTGCTTTTTGTCCTTGGATAAAAAGCACGTTTTTTTTTGTAACAAAATAGATTTGTATTCTAACCAATAGGTATATAGGTCACATAGTTACGCTTTGCTATGTGACCTATGTACCTATGTGGTGAAAAAACCTATGTGGTGAAAAAATCTATGTGGTGAAAAAATCTCGTTCTCAAAGAATTTTCTATATAGTCAGCGAAATTCTTCCCTACTATTTATTCTTCCCTTTAGGACTCTTACCTTTGTAGATAATAATATTTTAGTAAAAAAGTGAGATTGCAATATCTCTATTCTCGCTTCTCTGTTCTAAAAAGAAACAATGACCATCTACGATCAATACGAAACAGTAATCGGTTTAGAAATTCACGTACAATTAGCCACTAAGAGTAAGGCATTCTGCGGCGATGATGCCCGATTTGGAGGCGATCCTAATACCCATATTAGTACTATTTCTTTAGGGCATCCAGGTACTCTACCCAAATTAAATAAACGACAAATAGAATTTGCCGTAAGACTGGGCATGGCACTAGGCTGTACCATTAATCAAAAAAATAACTTTGATCGTAAAAATTACTTCTATGCAGATTTGCCGAAAGGCTATCAAATTACGCAAGATCGTCATCCTATTTGTTTAGGTGGAGCTGTGAAATTAAATATAGAAGGTCAAGAAAGAGTTATTCGTATCCACCATATTCATATGGAAGAAGATGCGGGTAAATCAATTCATGATATGGATCCTTCCTCCACATTGATTGATTTAAATCGGGCAGGTGTGCCACTATTAGAGATCGTAACGGAACCAGATTTACGATCTGAACAAGAAGTAGACGCATTGATGACCGCCATGCGGCAACTAGTTCGATATTTAGAAGTATCTGATGGGAATATGCAAGAGGGGTCGCTACGATGTGATTGCAATATTTCGGTCATGCCAAAAGGATCGACCACTTATGGTGAACGTTGCGAAGTGAAAAATTTAAACTCTATGCGTTTTGCCCGTAAGGCCATCAGTTATGAACGCAAGCGACAAATTGATTTGATAGAAGCAGGAGGAAAAGTGCGACAGCAAACTTTAAATTTTGATCCAGAGACGGGCATCACTACCCCACTGAGAGATAAGGAAGATGCCCATGATTATAGATATTTTCCAGAACCAGATTTGCCACCTGTCGTATTATCTGATGATTATTTGGAAGGAATCTTAGATAAAATGCCACCCCTTCCTTGGGAATTGCAAAAGGAGTTCACCAATAAATATGGTTTATCTGCTTATGATGCTCAAATATTAACAGAAGAAAAAGCTACTGCTTTATTCTTTATAGATTTGACCAAACAAACAAAGAATTATAAATCAGCAGCCAATCTAATCATTAATAAAATAAAGCCGTGGACAGACGAGGAAAAGCAATCCATTACGGACTTCCCTATTCCCCATAAATCCTTAGCTGGACTCATTCAATTAATTGACGAGGGCAAAGTAAGTAACTCTATTGCTTATCAAAAATTATTTCCTGCCCTCATTGCTAGCCCTACCGCTACCCCATTAGACTTAGCAGAATCTTTAAATATTATACAATCGACAGATAGTAATTTCTTAGAAGATTTAGCAGATGAAGTCATTGCCAATAACCCTGATAAAGTAAAGGCGTATCAAAATGGTAAGAAAGGTTTAATTGGCTTTTTCATGGGTGAGTTAATGAAAAAATCAAAAGGTAAAGCGGAACCTAAATCTGCTAATGCATTATTGCGAAAGAAATTGGAGGGGTAGATCGCTTTGCTGTCGGAGGTCAGATCGTTCCTATTAGCTTGCGCTAATGGAACTGTCAGGGGTCAGAAAATACAATGAAATCAAAGTATTTCTTAGACTCAAAAAAATAATATCTTCATTGAATAATGATAATAACATTAGACTATTGATATTACTTTAATACTCCTGATAGTAAGTGATGACTTTAGCTTTAGGAATAGCCTCATAAGAGGTTTAAGTTACAAACTTAAACCATCGACTCTATAAGGATCTTGAGTTATGAAAAGGACAAAGAAGAAAATCTTTACTTATGAGTACACCTCTTGACAATTAGTTCTAAAAAAAATATTTATGAAAAAGCATATTCTATTTCTGACCATTGGCTTATTCCTAAGTCAATCCATATTTGCACAACAACAAAAAGAAATAACGGTGAAGAAAATCTGGCAAGACTATCAATTCGTTGGCAAATCTGTTCCCGGATTTAATTTTCTAAAAGATGGAAAGCACTATACCCGATTGATTGATGATACCTCCATTGAGCAATTTGATTTGGTTTCTGGACAGCCTGTAAAAACCATTTTCAAGATTTCTGATATTGCAGATGGACAAGACTTTCCAGATAAATTCGATAGCTATACTTTTAGTAAAGAGGAAGATAAAATATTATTAGAGACAGATTCAGAGAAAATATATCGCCGTTCCTCTAAAGCAAAATATTATGTGTGGGATAGTGCCAATAAAGATTTAAGTCTTTTAACTGAAGGGGACAAACAAGGCTACGCTACTTTTAATCCTAGTGCAGATAAGGTGGCTTATGTGGTAGGAAACGATTTGTATTATAAAGACTTAGCGAGTGGAAAAATAACACAAATCACGAATGATGGTAAGACCAACGAAATCATTAATGGTAGCGCCGATTGGGTGTATGAAGAAGAATTTTCTTTTGCCCAAGCTTTTCATTGGTCGCCTGATGGTCGCAAGATTGCTTTTATGCGCTTTGACGAAACGGAGGTTCCTGAATTTACCATGACTAATTTTAAAGGTGGTTTATATCCTGAATATGAAACCTTCAAATATCCGAAGGTCGGAGAAAAGAATGCCGTAGTAACGATTCATATTTATGATGTCGCTACAAATAAAACCGTACAAGTAGATACAGGGAACGAAGCAGAAATGTACTTTCCTAGAATCGTATGGACAAAAGATGCGAACCAACTATGTGTGTTTAAAATGAATCGCCATCAAAATGAATTGACCTTATTACTGGCAGATGCAACAAAAGGATCGACAAAGGTATTGATGCAGGAAACCAATAAGTATTATGTAGATATACATGATAATTTGACTTTCCTGAAAGATGGGAAGCAATTTATTTGGACTAGTGAAAAAGATGGGTACAATCATATCTACCTATATGATATGAAGGGAAAAATGAAAAAGCAGCTGACAAAAGGAAAATATGATGTGACTGCTTTTTATGGCATCAATGAAGATTCAGGTATGCTCTATTATAAAGCAGCAGAAAAGTCTCCTTTAGAAGAACACCTATATACGATCAATAAAAAAGGAAAAAAGAAGAAGCAACTACGCCCAGAATCTGGTGTGCATAATGCACAATTTAGTAGCACTTTTGATTATTTTGTCAATAGACATTCTACCGTTAATACGCCAACAACATATACCGTATATGACAATGATGGAAAATTAGTTAGAAGTATCGAGGACAATGCTAGACTGCGCCAAATCCAAAAAGAACATAATGCTAGCCCTGTTGAATTCTTTGAATTCACCACCAAGGATAAGGTGCAATTAAATGGATGGATGATCAAGCCACCCAACTTTGATGCGACTAAACAGTATCCTGTTTTTATGACTTTATACGGTGGTCCTGGCAGTCAACAAGTTAAAGATAGTTGGAGAGGAATGAATTATTGGTGGTATCAAATGTTGGCGCAAGATGGCTTCATTGTGACTTGTGTTGACAATAGAGGTACAGGTGCTAGAGGCGAAGATTTCAAAAAAATGACTTATTTACAATTAGGAAAATACGAAACGATAGATCAAATAGAGGCGGCAAAATACTTAGGCAGTTTACCCTATACCGATAAAGATCGAATTGGTATTTTCGGTTGGAGTTACGGTGGTTTTATGTCCTCGCTATGTTTGTTAAAAGGGAATGATGTGTTCAAAGCGGCTATCGCAGTAGCACCTGTTACCTCATGGCGTTGGTATGATACGATTTATACAGAGCGATTTATGCGAACAGAATCTGAAAATCCAGATGGTTATAAAGATAATTCTCCAGTCTACTTCGCCGATCAATTAAAAGGACATTATTTATTGGTGCATGGCGGGTCGGATGATAATGTGCATTGGCAGCAGAGTGCAGAAATGATGAGTGCCTTAATCAAAGCGAATAAGCAATATGATAGTTACTATTATCCGAATAGAAATCATGGTATTTTCGGCGGCACTACTCGGATGCACTTATATAATAAAATGACGAACTTTTTAAATGAGAAATTGAAAGGGGATGCTCCTAACTATAATGAATAGCGTTCCTTATTTTTGGTATTTATCAATTCTTTTTTGAATGGCCAAATCTTAAATCAAAATTCATAAATCATATATCATAAATCCATTTAGTATGCAAGTCACGTGGATATATGATGTATGATTTATGATATAAGATTTCTGATTTTACGCACTAAACTCCGTGTCCTCCGTGTTCATTACCGTCAACATCTAACTCCCTATCTCCCTCACCCAAAATCAGAGACCGACACAATCTTATCCTCCGTTATCAAAGGCATTCGCTTGTACTTCATTAATAAATGAATAACCGCCAATACATCTTTCTCACAATATACCGCAATTCTTTCCAGATCATCTTCCTCCCAAAATACGCGACCAACTTGGCTGCCATCTATATCATCTTTAGGGGTTGGAAATCCGAATACCGCCGCTAATAAATTGAGCGAAGTATAATTTTTATAATCGCCAAATTTCCATAATTCTAAGGTATCTAGGAAGTGTTTAGTTTCCCAAGGTTTTTTCCCTGCTATATCCAAAGAACTCGGCAGGGGCATTTGATTAATAAGCAATCGGCGACAGATATAAGGCATGTCAAATTCTCGAATATTATGTCCACAGAAAAAGCTTTTGTGTACATTACTATAGTATTGATTCACCAATTCACAAAATTCCCCTAGTAGTTTCTTTTCGTCTCGATCTGCATAAGAGTTGAGGCGAATATTCCATTCTGCTTTATCTGCACCTTTGACTAGGAAACCAACAGAAATACAAACGATCTTTCCAAATTCTGCATAGATAGCTGATTTATCCAAATAAGCAATAGCCGCTTCTTCCTCTGTGATTTCTTCATCGTATTTCTTTAAAATGCCTCTACATTTTAATTTCCAAAGCTTCTTAAAATTATCATCTAATTCTTCATAGGATTTTTTTTCTGAGACCGTTTCTATATCCAAAAAGAGAACCGTTCCTAAATTGACATGATTGAGCATATAATTGTGGTTTTAGTTCTTAACCAAAATAAGAAAATAAACTATTTTGATTACAAAAATACATAAAATAATTTATTTGTTTACATTTTGTGTCGTTATTATTTTGTTAATACCCTACTTCCTTCGTCCAGTACACTATCTAAAAAGTTAATTAGTGTACTCCGTCTTCAATACTAGGATTTTTTGACTGTTTTAGTAATAAAGCATACAATATATGGCTAAATAACTTCATTTAGAATAGTAACTTTGCGGTCGGAAAAACTCCCTATTATAGAAAACAACTCTTTAAATTTTTATCAAATATGAGTAATAATTCAAGATCCAATCTAATAACCATTGCAATTGCGGCAATCATCGCTTTATTAGGCTTTAGTGGATATTTGTTATACCAAAATAACAACTTACAAAAATTATCGGAGACACAATCTTTTGAAATTGATGAAACAGAGAAATTAAAAGCAGAACTAGAAAAGCAATACTATGAATCCCTTTCAGAATTGGAAGAGATGCGAGGTAGTAATGATGAGTTAAATGCTTTAATCGAAAAGCAAAAAGAGGAGTTGAAAGATAAGAAACGACAAATTTCTGGTCTACTAGGAACTAAAAATGCACTAAGTCAAGCCAGAACAGAAATGGAAGCAATGCGTGTACAGCTTAGTGGCTACATCGGAGAAATTAATACGCTAAAACAGCAAAATGCCGAACTGACTGAAAAAACAGTTCAGCTACAAGCCAACAATGAAAATCTAAAATCTAATCTAGATTCTAAGATTAATGAAAACCAACAGCTAGAGGAAGTAAGGGCTACTTTAGTAAATGAAAAAGAAGCTTTAACTTCTAAGTCTGCTGCTCTAGGAAAAAAAGTAGCTATTGGTTCTGTAGTAAAAGTGAGCGATGTTAGAGTAACAGGTTGGAAGATAAAAGATTCTGGCAAAGCTGTGAAAAAGAAGTACGCAAAAAATATAGAACGCTTAGAACTATGCTTTGATTTGTTAGATAATGCGGTAGTCGAGCCAGGACAAGAAGATTTCAAAATAAGAATCATCACTCCTCAAGGAGAAACCTTAGCTATTGAAGAATTAGGCTCTGGTATTTTAAAAGAAAAGATTTCTCAACAAGAAGTTAGGTACACTACTTCTGCGACCGTTGATTATCAAAATGCAGCTGGTAATTTTTGTACTAAATGGGAACCTAATACTAGATTCAATAAGGGACTACATGGTGTAGAAATTTATAACAAAGGCTATCTGGCAGGTAGAGGTTCTTTTACTTTGAAGTAAAATGGATATACTCAAAAAGAAAGCGGTCTAATTCAAATTGAATTAGACCGCTTTCTTTTTTATGGATTTACTCAAAAATTAGTTGCCACTTATTGATCAATGATCTTTGCAGTTGTCAATCCTTGTTCTAAAGATCGCAAATGCTCTGGCAAATTTTTCAAAATTTCTACAGAATTGATATGGTATCGTTTAAAGGTTCCATCAGTTGAAACTGCTTTATCTGTAGCAACATCCAGTTTAGCTAATAAGCCATTCAGCTTTTTAAAGTCTTGGCTATTCATAAGAAATTTCAGTTTTATAATACGGTTAGGTTAACTTTACTTTAATTGCAATTATGATACCAAAATGTTGATCTAATCACAACGTTCCTATAAATGAAGTTGTTTAAGAATAAATTCTTAAACAACTTCTTTACTATAGATCGTTAAACTAATTCATTTATTGTTTAATATACCGCTGTAACTTATAGGATGTCGTGCCAGAGACTACTCTAATAAAGTAAATGCCATTAGGTTGTTGTTGTAAATCAATGGCCAACTCTTGAATACCAGAATCAGTAATTTTAGTGTACACTTCTTTTCCAAGTTCATTATATATTTTCACATGAACTGATTCTTCAGACAAAGATGGTAAATCTATCAAGAACCTGCCTGACGAAGGATTTGGAGCAATAGTTAATTGCCCAATATCGGTAGGTATCGTAAGATCTGTTCCCACCCTAAAACTATTGGTACGCTCCTCGTTTTCTTGTAATCCTCCGACATCACAATTGTTTACAAATCGAATTTCTCCTAATCCTACATAATTAAAATCAGCAATGGCATTAATAACTCGAAGCCGTACTTTTCTAGCAAATACAGTGTTGGGCAATGCAAAATACTGTCTAAGTTCTGGAATGCCAGATTCACTACTTGGTTGAGTTGTAAAGAAAGTTTCTGTTCCAAAGTTGCCATTACTACTAGCTGTAGAAATAGCAAAATCTTTCACTCCTCTTCTTTTTAAGACCTGCCAAGTATGATAAGAATAATTCCATAATAACATGCCATTGATAGCTTGAGTTGAGCCTAAATCAAATTCTAAAATAGGAACTGTTCCATCACTCAACCAAACACCTGTGTACAATTTACCACTTTCATGTTGAGCCGATACACTCTCAGACTGCAAACCCTTTCCATTTATCAAATGATTTAATTTACCTCCAATAGTATTTCCACTAATTAGTGTTACCGCTTGAGGACGAATCATACAATCCGAAATATTTGGATCAGGATTTCCCGGATTAGTTGTTACTGGGTCAGTTGTTACGGGATTTGTTGTTACGGGATCAGTTGTTGTTCCTGAGTCAGCTGTTCCTGAACTCGTATTCTCAGCAGCAATAAGTGTAATAGTAAAGTTACAAGTAGATGTGTTCCCACATCGATCTGTTCCTGTATATCCGATAGTGGTAGTACCAATTCCTATAAAGCTTCCATTTGACGGGCCTGAGATTTGTTGAACAGAACTAGTCCCCACATTCCCATCAGATTGGCATGTCACTTCTATGATTGAGGCCGCATGAACACTAGTACCCGTAAGGGTCCAAGTACCTGCCCATCCATTAAATAAATAATGATTTGCATTTGTAGAATTAGGTTGACCATCTTCATAATTAGTGTAAGTAGCAGGACTGCCATCTGACCATGTAAAAGTACCCTCTGATTCCTTATCCGTAAGGCCAATGTATAAATATCCTGCACCTAATACTTGTTGGATAAAAGTATTCTCTTCCGCTGATTCAATCTTAACTAGCTCTCCTCCAGCATTGATTGCTGCTGTTCTTGCGTCCTCCCAAGGCATGGACTCATTAGAACGATAATATAAAGTTTGCCCTCGCTTACCTAAATAAGAATAACCATTTATCGGTTGTTCTTCACAAGTAGTTGATGAACTCCCACTTAAGGTACAATTAGTTATAATATCTGGTTCTTCCCAATATAAAATGTTACCTGTTTCTCCACTATTGAGTTGAGCGGAAGAATTTTCTGGACATCTTAAACTCATTTGCGAACCAGTCGGAGGGTTAACTACAGATGCAGCAAGTAGGGTGACATTGAAATTACAAGTCGCTATATTTCCACAATCATCTCTTGCCTCATAGCGTATCTGGTAAGTTCCTGCACGAAATGCTTGATCAGGATACGGCCCGCCTGCCTGTGTTACTCTGGCATTGCCAGAACAAGTTCCAGAAGCATTTGGTGCATCCCAATTAATGACCCGTTCTGTTTCTCCACTGCTTAATTGAATAGTTAAATCAGTTGGGCAATTCAATGCTAGATTAGTGGCAGTAGATTTGACCTCTATTCTAAAAGTACACGTCTCGCTATTACCACAATTATCAGTACTTTGATACGACACATTGTAAGTACCTTCTGTCAGATTGCTATTTGGGCTTGGTCCACTTAATTGTGTGACAGATGCTCCATTTGGACAATTGGTGGTAGATGTTGGTACTTGCCAATTTACCCGTACATTTGAATCTCCGGGGCTCAATTGTACTTGTTGATTAGACGGACAATTAATACTTAAATTAGTAGCTGCTGCTGCTTGAACTGTTACCCTAAAAGAACAATCATCTGTATTTCCACAAGCATCCGTTGCTCGATAAGTAATAGTCGTAGTACCTACTGGAAATGCACTTCCTTTAGCTGGTCCGCTTATCTGAGTAATAGTAGGTGCAGTACTTCCGCCTCCCGTACTACCTCCGCAGGGTATTTCTAAAATATATTTTTTAAAGACAAATTGATCGTAATAAGACCAACTTCCATCCCAAGGATTCACTGCAATATAATCATCCGACTCCGTATTAATATCTTCATTTTGATAATTAGTAAAACTTGGACTACTACCATCTATCCATCTAAAAGAACCTTCTACATCTTCATCACTTAAGCCAATATAGACTATATCTCCTGATTGCCGTATTAAATCATTTTCTGCTTGACTACTGATCTTTGCTAAAGCTCCGCCACGTTGTTGAGCATGCGCCTTTGCTTCTGTCCAAATAAAACTATTATTGGATAAGAAAAAATTTGACCCTCCTTCCGATCCCAAGAAACGAAACCCAGAAAGATTAGTCGAACAGTCTCCTCCACCTGTACCTCCTTGGCTACAGGTAGAAGTTGCACTTGGATCATTCCAAGTTACAATAGCACTATTTTGTCCTGCCGTTGCAGTTTGAGAAATATTACTAGGACAATTAATAGTTAATGTACTTGGCTGTGGATTTGGCTGTGGATTTGGCTCTGGCTCTGGTTCAGGATTTGGCTCTGGTTCAGGTTCTGGTTCTGGTTCTGGATCAGGATTTGGTTCAGGATTACCACCGCCTGAACCGGCGGTGATTCTAATATCATCTGAAAGGAAAAATATTTTTCCTTGGCTATTTAAATTTCGATCATCTTGAGCTGTAAATCTCAACACATAAGTTCCTGCTTGAGAAAAAGTAGCGGTAGTCGTATTAGAAGTAGCATTGGAAAAGCTAACATTTCCAGGTCCACTCACTTTCACCCATTGCGCCTCTAAATTTAAACTTTGGCTCTCTAAGGAAACAGATGCATTCAAACTAGCACTAGATCCTACCTGCATATCTGCACCCGCATCTACCGAATATCCTCTCGTAGTTGCAGCAAATTGAAACGGTGGATTTAATTGATAATGCCTTCTTAGAAAATCAAATCTTCCATTCCAATATTCTGATGGATGTTCATGTCCACCATCTCTAGAAATCATCAAAACTTTTTCACCACTCAATTGGTTGTATCCTGCCAATCCTGTGGCAGAAGGAGTAATCATATCTTCTAATCCAATCAAAGTGTAAGAAACACCTCTAAACCGTCTATTCGCATATACTGCATCATAATATTTAATGGCATTAGATACCGCAGCACTTCCACCGGCAGTATTCAGATAATATGGAAATCCACTCGCCTGTCCAAATTTTAGACCTTGATGTTCATTCAATGCAGGATTGGAGTTGACCAACAAATTAATTCGATTATCTATACCAGACATCATCATTGCTAATCCTCCTCCTTGACTTACCCCCATCGCACATACGTTTTGCCGATCAAAATCAGGACGAGTTTCTAAATAATTCAAAACACTCATGGCCCCTGTTAAAGCGTAGCGCATATAAATTCGATCCCTATTAGAAGGATCATCAGGTTGATACGCATTTGGGTCATTTTGTGTTACTGGTGCATTATGCACACTTAAACTAACTGTTATTAAGCCTCCTCGCTCCGCCACTTCTATTTGTGGAGAAGTAGCCGATCCTGTAGTCCCAAAAGCTGGAAAAATTATAGCTGCCGGAAATGGACCACTCCCTTGAGGAACCGTCATATACCCATACACTCTTCTACCATCTACATTAGGCAGTGAAATGGTATAGGTCGTAGACTGAGCATTATTGGTATGTACTGATAAGTCTGGCGATGTTGACAGAGATCTTACCAGATTTTTTTGCGAAGTCCAGTATTGATCAAAATCTGATGGTTCAGATTCTAATGGATCAATATCAAATGGTGCAATAGCGACTGATGCCAAATCCGTTCCACCAGGACCAACTACTGTACAAGACACCACCCCTGGTCTATCGTGTGTGTAAGGTATCGTAGTCACTTGATTGGCAGTCAATTGAATACTTCCAGATTCAATAACTGGTGCACGATCATCATACGTTATCGTATAGTTAGCGGTACCACTACTACTAGATCGTACTTGAAAATTTATATTCTCTCCTACACGATATATAGCATCCGTTTTATTGGACGTCACATTCATCTGTCCAAACAAGGATACTGCTTGGAAGGATAAAAAAATAAACAAAGACAAACGAATTAAATTATTCATTGGTTAAAATTATTTTATCTTAAATATTTTGGGGAGATTTTAATCTTTAATTGTTAGATGGAATAGCAAGTAATGCAGTTACATTAGACACGGGGAGGACACGGTTGCAAGAAGCAAACCAAAACGATGAAGTAGTTTAAATACGAATTTATGTATCGTTTACGATACATATTTAAACAACCTAAATTTTAATAAGTAGGGTTTTACGAAAGTAATAATAACAGTAGGAAGGGTAATAAAAGATTCGGAATGATACCCAGTTTGTTATTATTTTATTATTACTTAATACGAAAGGAAAGAATATGTGGGGAAGTTGTCAAGATAGGACTTGACCTAATACTCTTGCAAGATAGTATTTATTTTATAACAAGGCAAGTTTAAATTATGAACAAATCTATTTTTAAACAACTTCTATAAGGTTTTAAGATATTCTATAACAGCTAAACGTTCCTCTTGACTAAAAGCATCCCCAAAGTAGTGTCCTTTGTTACTATAACCGGGAATAGTAGTATTATATACTTTTTTACTCATAGCTTTTTCTTTTTGTTTATACTTCCAACCAAGTTTTTGATAATTGTATTGATCTGTCCGCTCCCAATAAGTTGGGCGAATAGTACTATTCAATACCCCTTCTAAAGTAGGCACAGAAGCATTGTGAAAAAACGGAGCAGTCGCCCAAATACCATCCAATGGAGGTGCGATATAGCCATCTAATGGAATAACTTCCGAGACAGGAGAAGAAAAGCCATACCAACTTTCATTGTACCAATCTGCCAAATGCTTTTTAGTACTAAAATTCCTAGCATAGTAAGGGTCTGTCTTTACAACATCTAATGAAACCACTTTGTTAGGGTATGTTTCTTCTGCCCCATAAGTACCATGGCATCCACTACATTTTTTTTCGAATAAAGGTCGACCTATAGCTGCCAAATCGTAGTTTATATTTTTTGGATATGCAGGTGGCTCGATAGAAGATATATAGGCGAACACATCTACAAATCTCTTTTGGATGGCTCTAGCCTCTGTGCTATCCTTGATACCTTGTGTAGATGCCTGCATTAACAATTTGGTAAAATCGCCTCTACCCATACCATTATAATATAAACCATTTTTCTTTTTTATATGCCACCAAGGCGGTACATCAGAAGCCAAAGTATGTTTATCTAATTCATAATTATCTTCTTCCTTGAGTGTTAAATCTACGGGGTTTCTACGCATTACATAAGTTTCCTCTAATCTAAAAGCAGGATTTACTCCCTTAAAAGGGGTCACAATATAATTCATTGCCCTTTTATTAATGGAAGAGAAAATCTCAAAAGCCTCTCGTTCCTTTGACCCCTCCTTAAATTTCATTTTTACTTTAGCATCTAATAGTTTGAATAAAAACGAACGATCTTTGGAAAAATCTTGCTCCAATCCTCCCAAACCTTCAATATATTGCCCTTCTATATAACCACCATGACAAGTCAAGCAATTCCCTGAAAAAACCTTCGTTCCATTGGCATGGTCGAATGCCATAATTCCAATAGGAAAGGTAGCGTTCACTCCTGATCTATTTAAGATAGTATCTTTAACCTTTGGCAACCTTTTAAAAGCAGCTAATGGAACACCCGATCCGATATAATCTCCTGTAGTCATATACTCCAGCCCTGCCACAGGATCGCCACCTGTCAACTGCTGACTTGCAGGAACACGCTGTACTTTCCAATCATTAGTAAACTCTAAACTAGGCAAATCTTTATAGCTATTACAAGCAAAAAAGACCGATAAAAGGACAAAAAAAGCGAAATATCGTTTCATTTATTAAAAGAAATTTAATCAATAAACATCCCTTCCTACAAAGTGTTTACCTTTGAATCGAAAAACGGTATAAATATATTCATTACTGACTTGTCGCTCTATGGACAAATGTTCATTAACTAAGCGGTTATTTTTGTTGTTAAAACTAAAAATTCATGGCTGATAAAACTTATTTTAACCCAGCAGATTTAAAAAAATTCGGAACCATCACGCAGTTACAAGAAGAGATGGGCGGAAAATTCTTTGAATGGTATAATTCTGTATTCAAAGGAGATACCGCATTAACAGAAAGAGAAAAATGCTTAATCGCTTTAGCTGTTGCTCATACAGTAGGCTGTCCTTATTGTATTGATGGCTACTCTTCTGCTTGTTTGGAAAAAGGAGCAGATGAAGAGCAAATGATGGAAGCTGTGCATGTAGCCGCAGCTATTAAAAGTGGAGCCACCTTGATGTATGGTCGTCAAATGATGAACCATGTGGAGAAATTGTCTATGTAAGTAAGTTCTAAATACATAGTTAGCATTTAGTGATTAATGGTTGTGTTAGCACTCTTGGTGCTAACATAATTCTATGTGTCAACCAACACAGGATCGTCGAGGTTTTTAACCATACCCGTCAGGTTATCAGAAAAGGTTATTGAATACCAATTAGTTATAGGGCGGAGGTGGATGGCAGAAATTTTAAAAATGGCTGTCATCTTTTCCAGAAACCCAGATGACAGCCACTTTACAAGTTTCTGCCATCAATAGTCCGTTTCTTAACCTGACGGGTATGGTTTGTAACCTCAACGATCCGAGTTCAGTAAAAATAAGCGCACGTGTCGGAAGCGTCCGACACGTAAAAATCTCAAGCCCAATATTTTATAAAAATACTCATGTCAATAAAACAACGTACCAAATCTCTAAAAGCAAAAGGCAATAAATTATCCGATGCTTTTTATCAGTTAAATGTATTAAGCGGTAAAGATGTACAGGATGCTGCTTTTCCTAAATTTGTAGATAAGACCAAAGCATTGGGCTATGATACTTTAACGCCCAAGCCAATCGAAATCTTTCAACTAAACATAGGTAAGCTATGCAACCAAACCTGTGCACATTGCCATGTAGATGCTGGCCCTGATCGGAAAGAAGAAAATATGAGTCGGGCGACTTTAGAAAAATGCTTGGAGATCATCGGTAGTGTCGATACCATACATACCGTAGATATTACTGGTGGGGCACCTGAAATGAATCCACACTTTAAATGGTTTGTAGAGGAAGTCACTAAACTCGGTAAAAAAGTAATTAATCGCTGTAATTTGACCATTATTATGGCCAATAAGAAATACCAAGAACTACCGGCTTTCTTTAAGAAACACAAGGTACATTTGATTTCTTCCCTTCCTTATTTTTCAAAGTCCAGAACCGATTCTCAAAGAGGAGATGGTGTTTTTGAAGATTCGATCAAAGCCTTACAATTGTTAAATGAGGTGGGTTATGGAAAAGAAGGGACTGGTCTAGAACTTGATTTAGTCTATAATCCTTCTGGCGCATTTTTACCTGCAGCCCAAGAAACATTGGAAGCAGAATTTAAACGACAATTGAAAAGAAAATATGATATTGTTTTTGGTTCTTTATTCTGTATTACCAATCTCCCTGTGAGTCGTTTCCTAGATTATCTCCTAGAATCTGGCAACTATAGCGAGTACATGCAAAAACTAGTCGATGCCTTCAATCCAATGACAGTAGAAGGGTTGATGTGTCGAAATACAATTTCTGTCAGTTGGGAAGGTTATTTATATGATTGTGATTTTAATCAGATGTTAGATTTAAAAGTCGCTGCCAAAGGAACGCATCTCGATGATTTTAATGTAGAAGAGTTACAAAACAGATCGATTGTTTTAAATCAACATTGCTACGGATGTACAGCAGGCGCAGGGTCTAGTTGTGGTGGAGAAATCACCTAAAACGAAGTTACTACCCACGAAGTGGTTAAACATGAATAACCTCGGATGAAATCCGAGGATGAGGATGATTAGGGTTGTATTTTACCACATAGGTACATAGGTCACATAGCATACGTCACACTATGTGACCTATGTATCTATGTGGTGAAATTGTCAACTACTTTTGTGGTTTAGATAAACTTGTCTTATAATTCTACCAAAATCAATTTCTATTCTCTCTCCTTCCTTCTTATTTTAAAAAAAAATACAATACCTTTGAACTTAGTGTAAAAAATACAAGAAGATAAACATGTCACTAAGTAAAAAAGCTACTATTCCTGTCGTTTTAGGAATGGATATAGGTGGTACGCATACCAAGATAGGAATAGTTGATACAACAGGAGAAGTATTATCGTTCGATAGTTTTTCCTCTTTAGGCGACCAAGCCTTTCCTAATTTTGTACAGCAGCTACAAACGAAATATCAGTTACTTATAGCAGACCTCCCCAAAGAATGTGAGATTATAGGTGCTGGGATAGGAGCCCCTAACGCCAACATCTTCAATGGATGTATGGAAAAACCACATAATTTTAATTGGGGTGATTTAGTGCCATTGGTCAGTTCGGTAGAAGAAACACTTGGAATACAAGCAAAAGTGACGAATGATGCCAATCTTTTTGCCTTAGGAGAAATGACTTATGGCATTGCAAAGGGCTTAAAGAATTTTATCGTAATGACACTGGGTACGGGCTTTGGTAGTGGAATTGTGGTGGATGGAAAGTTAGTCTTTGGGCATGATGGTATGGCAGGTGAGATGGGGCATATTAATGTCAATCCTAATGGTCGCTTGTGTAACTGCGGGCTAAAAGGTTGCTTAGAAACCTATGCATCTGTAACGGGTATCAAACGAACTGTTTTTAAATTGATGGCAGATATGCAAGTTGATAGCAGTTTAAGAACACATAGTTTTCAAGATTTGACAGGACTAATGATTGCAGATGCAGCACTAGATGGAGACCCTATTGCGCAAAGAGCGTTTGAATATACGGGAGAGATACTGGGTACTAAAATCGCAGATGCAGCCGCTTATTTTAGTCCAGAAGCTTTTATTCTGGGTGGAGGGTTAGCCAAAGCGGGAGACTTATTGCTACTACCAACCGTCAAAAGTATGAATGAACGATTATTTAAAGCGTATAAAGGCAAAATGAAAGTGCTGATATCAGGTACAGGTACTAAGTACGATGGAGTGTTAGGTGCAGCGGCATTGGCTTGGGAGCATTTTGGGGAGGGAAGATCATAAACCTGCTTGCCAAGGCACGCAGGCAGGTCATATTTCATACATCATAAATCCATTACGCTTTGAGCTAAATGGATATATGATGTATGAATTTTGATGTAAGATTTATGATTCTCAAAAAAGTTTGCATATTAATAGGGCATAGCCATCCGATAAAGAATCGTTTTTTAGACTGTATAACGTAAAAATTATTAACAGAAAATGCCGACTAAAAAACTACTATTTCTAGGACTTGTTATTTTTCTAACTTTTAATGCTTGCAGCGAGCAACTCAAGCGAAGTTTTGTAGCACCAGAGGATATTACCATTAAAAAATCTGTTAGATCCACACCCACAGGATTAAATGGAAAAAGTAGCAATAGAGATCCTCAATCCTATATTCCAGATACCAATAATTTAGCACAACATCCCGTCAAAATAATAAGAGTCAATATTCATTTTGTCAATAGCAAAGACAGTACGCAAAATTTCAATCATAAAGAGGCAACTGAATTTGCAAAAATTGCCCTACAGACAGCCAATCAAAAAGTAGCTAAAAATACGAAGCCTTGGCTTCCACCAAGTACCGACTTACCAGGCCTTCCGAAAAGATACAAATATGTTTTAACTCCTCGAAGTGATGATCCTAAAGATAAAGGAGTCTACTGCCACTACGATGATGATTTGTATTATTATGTCAACAAGGGTCGAAATAGAAATCTTACTAGCAGAAGTGTGATCAAAAAATTCGGCATAAAAAAAGATAGTATTCTCAATATTTTTTTTCAACCCCACCATCCAGACAGCATTCGCTCTAAAACTTATAAACCCCATCAAGCAGGTATTACCTTAGGAACAACCGTCAAAATTTCGGGAATATTTAGTGGCCCTAAAAAAGCAAAACCTTGGAACTTAGCAGGCGTCATCAATCACGAGATTGGACATGTACTAGGCTTGAGTCATGCTTGGGGCTATGATGGTTGCGATGATACCCCTATACATCCAAATTGCTGGAATGTATCTACTACCCCACCCTGTGATACAATGGCTTCCAATAATGTGATGGATTACAACGCCCAACAAAATGCTTGGACACCTTGCCAGATCGGAACGGTTCATAGAAACTTTGCCAATCTACGATCCAAACAAAGAAAACTCTTAATCCGCACTTGGTGTACCTTAGATGAAACCCAAACGGTGTACATCACAAAAGATACACATTGGAAAGGAGCAAAAGATTTGGAAGGGCATATCGTCATCCAAGATGGCGCTAGTTTAGAAATTAGTGCCCGAATAGCTTTACCCAAAAATGCAAGTATCACTGTCCACCCTACTGCCCAACTCCTCCTACACAACAATGCTCGTTTGCATAATGACTGTGGCGATACTTGGAAAGGGATAGAGGTATTGACTGATGGGAAGCAGCAAGGGAAAGTTGTTTTTTTGGGAACGCCTACTGTGGAGGATAATGAAGTAAATCTTTTTTGAAAGTCAAAAAAATATACAAAATGATTAATCCATATAAACAAAATGGTAAATCTATACCGTACACTTTTTAATTTTTATAGGAAATACTGTTTTTGGAACAGATCGTCGAGGTTTGTAACCTCGATGCTATACGATAATCATACTACATCCAGGTTACAAACCTCGACGATCCTAAAGTTTTTTATAGTATTTGCCAAAGAACCTAAAAGTGTACGGTAGAGAATTAATTTTTAGTTAAATATCCTAAACATAGTACCATAACAGAACAACTGAATTATTCATAATATAACAGATTTGTAAGAAAATCTCTTTGAATCTAGTTTTTATTTCAACTGACAGCAGTATAGCTCCAAAAAACACCGCTATCCATTCCACATTTTTGACTCAATTAATTATATTTGTTTTTTCCTAATTGAATAAACTAATTAACTAATAAATTCCAATGTTAAATCTTTCCGTATTAGTAGAAGCAAGCGCAAAGCGTTATCCTACAAAGAGCGCCTTTACGTTCATGGATACTACTTTGAATTTTGCGCAAGTAAATGGCGCAGCCAATCAAGTAGCCAATGGCCTAAAAGCTAAAGGCATCCAACCTGGCGATAAGGTAGCCTTAAGTTGTTTTAATCTTCCCTATTTCCCAATCATCTATTTTGGTATTCTAAAAGCAGGAGCTACGGTAGTACCATTGAGTGTTTTATTAAAAGAAGAAGAAATTGCCTATCACTTGCAGGATAGTGATGCAAAAGCCTATTTCTGTTTTGTAGGAAGTCCAGAATTACCGATGGGACAAATGGGAATGGCAGGTTTTAAAAAATCTCCTTTATGTGAGCATTTTTTTATGATTATGCCTAAGCCAGAAATGCCTGCCCCAATGGAAGGCATCGCTACGTTGGGTAGCTTAATGGCTGGACAATCTCCACAATTTGAAACCGTTCACACTGCGGCAGAAGATACGGCGGTTATTATATATACCTCTGGTACGACTGGGCGACCTAAAGGGGCAGAATTGACACACTCTGGTTTGATGTTGAATGCAGTAATAGCTGCCGACTTAGGCGCTATGACAAATGAGGATAAGATGATTATTGTCTTACCGCTCTTCCATATTTTTGCGATGACCTGCTTAATGAATGCAGGTATCTACAGAGCAGCGCATAGTGTCTTGTTGCCAAGATTTGATGCAGAGACCGTATTTGGTTTGATGCAAAAACATAGCATTACCTTATTCGCTGGCGTACCGACAATGTATTGGGGCTTAGTGAATTATAAGGAAGATAAATTTGATTACGAAACCATCTCCAAGAATCTAAGATTGGGTATGTCGGGCGGAGCTGCCTTGCCTGTACAGGTATTAAAAGATTTTGAAGCAAGATTCAATGTACCAATCATGGAAGGATACGGTATGTCGGAAGGCTCGCCTGTTGTTACCTTCAACCACTTAGACGATAAGCGTATCCCAGGAAGTATTGGTAAGGAAGTATGGGGCGTAGAAGTGAAAATAGCTGATGAAAATGATAATGAAGTGCCAGTTGGCGAAAAAGGTCAATTACTCTATAGAGGTCATAATGTAATGAAAGGTTATTACAAACGTCCAGAGGTGAATAAAGAAGTATTGAAAGGGGGGTGGCTGCACTCTGGCGATGTAGCAATCAAAGACGAAGAAGGCTATTACTATATTGTAGATCGAACCAAGGACATGATTATCAGAGGTGGTCTAAATGTATATCCAAGAGAGGTAGAGGAAACGATGATTAAGCATGAAGCGATTTCCTTAGTTGCCGTTATTGGTCTTCCTGATGAAAAAATGGGCGAAGAAATTAAAGCATTTGTCGTACTTGCAGAAGGCAAAACAGCTACACCAGAAGAGATCAAGGCATGGACGAAAGAAAATATCGCTGCCTACAAATACCCTCGTGTTGTAGAAATTATAGACGCATTACCTATGAGTGCAACGGGTAAAATATTGAAAAAAGAGCTTCGTAAAATGGAAGCTGAACGGTCAGCGTAATTTTTTTTAGAACAGAGAGCAGACCAGCCCGACTGCCGTCAGGCGGGCTGGTCTGCTCTCTATTCTATTTTTCAATTCCTTCCTTCAACAATTTCCAAGCATAACTTTCTTCTTTCCACCCCACTAAGTCAACCTTACCTAGCCCTTTTTCGTATAAAAACCAATCTTGAATAATTTGACGAGGCCCGATCTGTTGAACTAGGAAATCTTGAAAATTCATAATAGGGATTACTTGTTGAGCCGTATCTATGGGGGTCGTTACAATTATGGGTCGTTCTTTCCCTGCGTCTTTCAGGACTAGGGTAGCAATTGGATAAACGGCTACCTGTGTTCCTTTGTCCAATTGGTTCATAATCACTACTACTTCTACATTGGGGTTTTCTGTAAAAACACCATAGTTAGCAGGATAAGGCAAAAAGGCATGTGTAGAACCAGAACCAGCAGGTTGGGTAATTTCCATCAAGAAGGCTTTCTCTTCTTCTATATCATTAGGGCCTCCATAAAATGTTTTGGTATTCGTCTCTTGATTACAAGCGAACAGACAAAACAAAGACATTACATAAAGGGTTCTATAAAAGAGGGATTTATACATAGTATTTCCTATTTATATACACTAGACATTGTTTAGAACAGAGAGCAGACCAGCCCGCCTGACGGCAGTCGGGCGGGGAAAAGAGAGTAGAGATGTATTTCGGTCGAAGAAACAACGAAATTTCGTCATTTTTTTAACTGTAATCTGTCTGTATTCTCTGCTCTCTATTCTCTGTTCTAAAAAATATCCAGTACGTAATTTTTATAAGTAACGACAAAACAATAACTACCACATTTGGACGGATTCTTTTGCCCTTATTTTTCCTTTGAAATCAGTCATAGTATCAACAATACTCCTTCTTTCAAAGAAAAACTAAGAACAAAATAACCTCGTCGAAATGCGACATTTATTCTTTCGTCGTTACTAAACCTTTGAGGTTTAGTAAACGTGGAGGAAACGTGGATGACCTGAACTCCACCTAGTAGAGTCGATTAATCAATAGCTTCTCTGTAATCGCTTTTTGATTAGCTAATTCTATATTGAGATAGTATAAGCCATTCTGAAAAGAAGCGGTATTTATTTTCAAAGTACCTTCTTGAATATCTGCTATATTAATGGATTGCATTAGCTGTCCATAAGGATTCAAGATCGTTATTTGTCCTTCTTGACCTGCTAAGGTTGGTAAACCAATAAACAGCTCGTCTTGTGCTGGATTTGGGAAAATGGAAATACCATGTTTTGATGTCGCAAAATCAAGCGATTGCGAAGGGATCATTTCTTGATATCCATCTTCATATTCCACCACTACCTGATAATAATTTTTTCCATCCTGAGGGAAGGGATGCGTAAAATCATAAGCCGCTAAGTCGGGAGAGTCGGAGGCAGCTAAACTACGGATAGTCGAAAAGTTGACATTATCTGTAGCGTGTTGTATATGATACTGAACAGGCTTAAAAGCTTGATTGGCTACAAACTGAACTTTTGCAGTCTTACCTTTGCTGGCAAATACTTCCATGCTATGTGCTTCCTGTTTGGAACGGCTTGCTGCTACTTTATCAAAACGCCATTGTTGACTGGCAACATCCAGATATTCCCATTGGTGAATGTTGGCTCCGTTTGTGGTTAGGTTAAGATTGATACTCAAAGCTTTTCCGCTATGTACGGCAATCAATCTATAGTAGCCATCACCAACTGGTTGGATTTTCCATTTTTGATTCTCACCGCCTACATAATCCCATTGATGAATATTAGCCCTGTTATAAGTTCTGGCACCAGCTACATCTAAGGTATTATTGCTATACTTTGAAGTTATAGTATAAACATTGTCCCCTAAGTGCTCAAGTACCCATTTCTGGTTTTCAAAACCCATATAACTCCACTGATGAATATTGCCGCCATTATACGTATTCCATCTATCTAAACTCACTGCCTTATTACTAAGTTTAGAGATAATACTGTAAGTACCCTCAGGGAGTGTGGCTGGTGCTTCAGTTTCTGATCGTTCTTTACAAGTTCCTCTATGAATCTGTCCATGTTGATCCAAAATCCAGACGTTATTATCATTTCCTACCGTAATATTCTTTCCTTCATAACGACTATCCCCTAAAGAAGCACCGGGTCTAAAGATGTTATTCCCTAAGTATTCCATACTGGTTCCAGTAGTATCTATTACCCACAAATACTGATCAGCACCTGATGTACCGATGTCTCGCACTTTGAAGCTCCCTCTTCTATGAAAATTATTATTAATAAACTCGTAAAGCCGATCGTCCATGCCCACTACCCAGGGTATTCCTTTTTCATCCACATCTATACGTTTTGCTCCGCCAGCGTTCAGTATTTGCCAATCATTACTGACTCTTCGATAAATTCTATTATTGGTAGCAACTACATACACCTCATTGCCACCACATCCAATTTCAATTCCTCCTCCGTTTGTCATTACCCATCTATTATTTGCATAATAGTAGATTCTGTTGTAAGTAGATATCACCCAAGGAGTTCCGTTCTCTGTCACATCCAACCTTACTCCTTCAAAGTCAAAAGGTAGCCCCTCCCAGCTAGATGTCGTTCTTTTGAATACCTGTCCATTAGAGCCTACCACATAGGTTTGTCCACCTCCGCTTCCGATATCCCGCGCACGACCGGGCAACAAATCAAACTTGCAATCGGACGAGGTGATAGGAGTAGCACAAGGATTGATTTCCGTATAATTATTTCTCAAGAAAAATAAAAGGCGCTTTTCTTGTCCAAGGGTTACCGTTCCTCCTTCAGGACAGCCACGAGAATAAGCCATTGCATTGGTTACATCTGGGCGGTACAATTGACCATTAGGATCTCTTTCTGTACCGCTATAGATGCAGTCATCCGACGTTGCCCAGGTACTTGGTGTTGCAGGTGTATCACAGACCAAATCCCCTGCTACGCTACAATTACTACCATCGACCAACTCCTTACCTTCCCCGAATTCAGCATGAGTATGGCCAAGTCCCAAAAAATGACCGATTTCGTGTAGCCATACCGTTTCGTTAAATAATCCTGTGGCTGCTAACCAATTTACATTAGCTATTCCTCCAGTACCTATTTCTCCCGCTTGAATTAGTGGAACTGCTGCTGGATAATTGGTGTACTGGTCTCTGAGTTCGGTTAACTTGTCCCGCTCCAAATGAACATAGTAATAATTATCATCATAGATCTCCTCATAACGGGTAATCTTAAAACGAACTCTCCAATTGGAATTTTCGCAATGCTTATTCATACGGTCAAACTTTTCGTAAAGCTCTGCCTTGGATTCATTGCCTGTACCGTCAGATTTATAAGCGACAACCAAATTGACAGGTATCTCGAAACAGCTATCATCCATTGAGCTAACGATATAGCTGGTGTTTTCCCTATTCACCGTA
>CAKZUM010000371.1 GCA_937921525.1 uncultured Saprospiraceae bacterium | reverse complement strand
AGCACTTACAGGTGGAACCCCTAGTTATACTTATTCATGGGAAAATGAAAATGGTGAGGAAGTAGCAGGACAAGTTAATACACTTAATAATCTTCCTGCTGGTTTCTACACTTTAACGGGAGAAGATGCGAATGAATGTCGTATTGATACCACCATTGAACTAACCTCTAAGCTCAAAATAGAAGTAGTTCCAGATATAAACAGTATAATGCCTACAAGCTGTGCTTTATCTAATACTCCTGATGGTCGTGCTACTGTTATGGCGACATACGAAGGAGGCATCACCGGAGAATTTGATTTCATTTGGAGTAGTGGAGAAAGAACTAATCGAATGCCAAATTCCACTGCTAGTGAATTAGGTAGTGGTATTCAAACAGTAGCTGTTCTTGAATCTGATGGATTCTGTAATACTATAGCAGAAGTATTCATTGATAGCCCATCAGAGATAAATTATGATCCTACTAATGAAGACATAAAAAATGTCTCTTGCTTTGATTTTGAGGATGGGGAAATCAATGCTTTTGGTGCTGCATCAGGAGGTACCCCTGGCACAACAGGCTATACTTTTGAATGGACGCAGGTGACTACAGGCATTACCTCTATAGGAGAAAGCATTACTAATTTAACAGCAGGAGATTACGAGTTAGTCATTTCGGACGAAAATAATTGTCTTTCTAATACTATAACGAAAACGATCACTCAGCCAGCCCCGCTTGTGGTAGAATATGACGAGTCAAATACTACCAGCAGTGTAAGCTGTGCAGGAGAAACAGATGGTCAGATTGCAGTGATCGCTACAGGTGGCAATGATGATGTACCTTATACTTATGAGTGGACAAACATTGTTTCTACTACTTCAGAAGCTACCAACTTAGCTCCTGACATTACGTATGAAGTAACAGTAACTGATGAAAAAGGCTGTTCTGCTTCCCCGACAGGGGGACGCTTTATAGATGAACCAGATCCATTAACTTATAGTCTTCCTGCTTTCGATCCTATACAATGCTTTGGAGAGTTTACAACAATCCGACTAGATCCTGCTTCTTTTAGTGGTGGCAATGGAGGAGATTATACCTACTCTGTAGATGGTTGTCCAGAGAAAGGCGTGGGTGAACCTAGTTGCCAAGTGAGAGGAGGAAGCATTCCGATCACCGTATTCGATTCTGGGGGTTGTGCCTATGATGACGTTATCGAAGTACCAGAACCAGATCAGATTGTGATAGAATTTCCAACAGCAGAACTAGACGGTACTAACTTTGTAACAGAAGTTCAATTAGGCGGTGAAATAGAATTAAATGCAGAAATATTTAATGATATAAGCGTACCTATCGCGGATGTCATGTGGACGGACTCTACAGTAATATGTCCACCATTGGGAGACTGTAGAAATGGTATTGTCAATCCATTAAACAATACATTATACACCATCGAAGTAATTGATGTAAATGGTTGTGAAGAAAGTGCTTCTATCTTAGTAGAAGTAGATAAAAACAGAAACGTTTTCATTCCAAATGCTTTTGCGCCCAATAGTAGAGGGTTTGATTTGAATGAATCCTTCAAAATCTATACAGGCCTTGGTGTTCAATCAGTCAACTTCGCTAGAGTATTTAATAGATGGGGTACGATGGTCGCCAGTATTGAATCTACGAGCGGAAGCGATCCTAGTCCTTCGGGTATTCCAGTATGGGATGGTAAGTTTGAAGGCAAGAGTTTAGCACAGGGGGTATATGTCTATATTGTATCTGTTACATTTATTGATAATACGACCTTGTTGTATCGAGGGGATGTTACTTTGTTGCGGTAATCAACGACAAGTTTATCTAAACCACAGTTGACAATTTTACCACATAGATACATAGGTCACATAGTGTGACGTATGCTATGTGACCTATGTACCTGTGTGGTAAAATACAATCCTAGCTTTGTTTTATCAAATCAACCCAAAAAAAAATGCGCTACAATCAATCAAGATTGCAGCGCATTTTTATTTAAATTCTTTAAGTAGGAATTTAATAGGAAAACTTTTTACTTACCAAAAAGGCTACCTAAACCATCCTTCAAAGCGTCTTTTGCCTTATCCTTTAGGTTGTCCGCCAAATCACCAGCGCCTTCTGTTGCATCACCACCAGCACCTTTGACAGCATCCATAATACCGCCAAGCGCACCACCAGCACCATCCGCTGCATCTCCACCAGCACCCTTAATTGCGTCCATAGCACCGCCTAAAAGGCCACCAGCACCTTCACCAGCACCAGTTACAGCACCCATAGCTGCCCCAAGCGCGCCACCAGCACCACCAGTTAAACCACCTAAAAGGCCACCAGCGTCACCACCTAGTACATTCATCAAGCCACTAGCATCTACTTCTCCTGCGTCATTAGAAGCCGCACCTTTAATTTTGTTTAAAATCATTGGTAAAGCTAAGGCAGATACAGCAGAACCTCCACCAATACCTAATGCACCTAACTTACTTGTAAAAATACCTGCTATTTTTTGGAAGATAGAGCTTTGCTGCATATCACCGCCAGAAAACATACCCATAATATCAGATACGTTACCGTTAGAGACTGCCCCCATTAAGCCTTCTTTAATACTCTCTCCTGCTGCTGGAACTGCTTGTTCTGCCTGTCCCATATCTAAACCCGTTTTTTCGGTAAGTGTACTAGCCACTTGTCCCTTAATTCCATCTAATAAACTGTCTAACATAATTGCTGTTTTAGTTTAAAATTTAAAAAATATATACTTAGTAACGACGGAATAATAAATTGGTCATCTGGACGAGAAGATTTTGTTCTCAGTTTTTCTTAAAAAATCCTTGCATAGCCTAGCTACGGAAGTATTTTTTAAGAGAAAATGAGGGCAAAAGATTCCGTCCTAGATGTCCAAGTTATTGTTTTGTCGTTACTTACTCTAAAGTAGGACGTAAAATTCCTGAAGGGAGGTACATTTAGAGGACAGAATTAATGCCAATTTCATTATTAAGGAAAGAAGAGTCTATAATCTCAACGCCGAGCAGCAAAAAACGATTTTAATAAAGCACTACATTCTGTTTCTAACGCCCCTTGTAAGACGGTAGTTTTAGGATGCAACAATTCTCGCCCATATCTAAAGAAGCCTCTCTTTTCATCACTAGCACCAAAGACGAGCTTTCCTAACTGCGCCCAATAGAGCGCACCAGCACACATAATACATGGCTCCAAGGTAACGTACATCGTACACTCAGATAAATATTTAGTTCCTAAATATTCGGAAGCGGCTGTAATTGCAACGATTTCTGCATGAGCTGTTACATCATTTAATAGTTCTGTTTGATTATGTGCTTTGGCAATGATTTGATTATCACTAACGATGATGGCGCCAACAGGTACTTCTCCTTCCTCAAAAGCTTTCTCTGCTTCTTTGTAAGCCTGCTTCATAAAATATTCTTCGGTAAACATAGATTGGTATTTGTCTCAAAGTAAGCGAAAAAATATTTTATTTGAAAATTATTTAAAAATCCCTGTACGATTTTTCAAAATAATATACTTTTGCGCATGGAAGTACTAAAAACACCAACCGAAAAATTTCTAGGAGAAGCATTGACCTTTGATGATGTTTTACTAGTCCCTGCCTACTCTCAAGTTTTACCAAGAGAAGTTAACATAAGTACGCAACTCACAAAGCAAATTCGTTTGAATATACCTGTTGTATCTGCCGCAATGGATACGGTCACAGATAAGAAGTTGGCTATCGCTTTAGCTCGGCAAGGAGGCATTGGAATCATTCATAAGAATATGACCATTGCCCAACAAGCAGAGCAGGTACGTAGTGTAAAGCGATCTGAAAGTGGGATGATTATAGATCCTGTGACCCTGAAAAAAGGCGCAACGGTCGGCGAAGCTCAAGCTTTAATGCGTAGACATAGCATTGGCGGTATTCCTATTATTGATGAAAATAATAAACTAATAGGCATTCTAACAAACAGAGATCTTCGCTTTGAAGTTGATTATAATCTCTCTGTATTAGATTTGATGACGACTAAGAACTTAGTCACGACTCCTGCTGGTACTACTTTGGAACAAGCCAAACAAATTCTACAAAAAAATAAAATTGAAAAACTACCCGTAGTCGATGATAGTAATACGCTAGTAGGTTTAATTACTTACAAAGATATTATGAAAGTACAAGACTATCCTAACTCTTGTAAAGATTCATATGGTAGATTGGTGGTGGGCGCAGCAGTTGGCGTAACCAATGATATGATAGAACGACTCCAAGCCTTGGTAGATGTAAGTGTAGATGTGGTTTGTATAGATACCGCACATGGCCATTCTCAAGGAGTACTAGATGCCGTCAAAAAAGCGAAAAGTCATTTTCCTGATTTGCAAGTAATCGGCGGTAACGTGGCTACGGGCGAAGGGGCTATGGCATTAGTAAAAGCAGGTGCGGATGGTGTAAAAGTGGGCGTAGGGCCAGGCAGTATTTGTACGACTCGAATTGTCGCAGGAGTAGGTGTTCCTCAATTATCGGCTATTTATCAAGCGGCATCAGCTATCAAAGGAACAGGGGTTCCCGTTATTGGCGATGGTGGTATTCGGTATACTGGAGATATTGTGAAAGCGATTGCAGCAGGCGCAAGCACGATTATGGCGGGGTCTTTATTTGCTGGTGTAGATGAAGCACCGGGAGAGACAGTCATCTATGAGGGCAGAAAATTCAAGATCTATCGAGGCATGGGTTCACTAGGCGCAATGCAAAAAGGCTCTAAAGATCGATACTTTCAAGATGTCGAAGATGATATTAAAAAACTAGTACCAGAAGGTAT
>CAKZUM010000370.1 GCA_937921525.1 uncultured Saprospiraceae bacterium | reverse complement strand
ATTAATAAATGTCGTTTTTATGCGCCGTTATTTTTTCTTTATGCAAGGCGAAAAACCAGCCCGAATGACTTCGGTCGGGCGGGCGTAGGCGATGCCTAGCATCGACGAGGCTTTTCAACATGAACAAAAGGGAAAGATTCGGGGAATCTTTATCTTTTGTGAACCGCTTGCGGACGGGATGCCAAAAGGAAAAATAACAAGTAAAAGAACGTACATTTATTATTGAACCATTTCTAACCAACAAAACGAATTATTATATGAAAAAAATTGGAATTTTATTTGGAAAAGAAGACACCTTTCCTTGGGCTTTTATTGATAGAGTCAATGAAAAAAAAGTAGCGGGCATTACAGCCGAGGCGGTTACTATTGACATGGTACAACAAGCGGCACCTACAGAATATGCCGTCATCATAGATCGTATTTCTCAAGATGTCCCATTCTATAGAGCTTACTTAAAAAACGCTGCGCTGTGTGGAACACTTGTTATTAATAACCCTTTTTGGTGGAGTGCAGACGAGAAGTTTTTTAATAACTGCCTAGTAGAAAAATTAGGAATTCCTGTTCCAAAAACAGTTCTATTGCCTTCCCATAAGCATCCAGACGATACGAGCGACCAATCTTTTAGAAATTTAACCTATCCACTTAATTGGGAAAAAATATTCGACTACATTGGCTTCCCAGCTTATATGAAACCTCATGATGGAGGTGGCTGGAAAAGTGTTTACCGAGTGACAGATCCACAGGACTTATTTAATAAGCATGGAGAAACGGAACAACTGGTAATGATGTTGCAGGAAGAAATTGTCTTTGACACTTATTTTCGGTGCTATTGTCTAGGCACGGATGATGTGCATATTATGCAATACGAACCACGCAACCCACACCATCTTCGATATGTTTTAGATGGGCCCCCCATAGATAAAAAACTCTTGAAACAGGTGAAAAAACTGACTATTCAAATCAATAAAGCTTTAGGCTATGATTTTAATACGGTAGAATTTGCTGTGAGAGATGGCGTACCTTATGCAATTGATTTTTGTAACCCTGCCCCCGATGCAGATATTAACTCTGTTGGACCAGAAAATTTTGAATGGATTGTTGAACATGCTGCCACAATGGCCATTGCCAAGGCTAAAAAATACAAAGTAGGCAAAATGAATTTGACTTGGGGAACTGTAGTGAGTGATAATTTCAAGACTAAGTAACTGGCTTATTCATTGTTACTAAGAAATGGTTCAATAATAAATGTACCATTCCTAAAAATGAAAAATCATGAAATTTACGCTAGGTATTGAAGAAGAATATCAAATTGTTCATCCAGAAACGAGAGAATTAACCTCTCATAAGCAGCAGATTGTAGAAATTGCACAAGAAACAATAGGAGATGTTGCCAAAGCAGAAATGCATGAGGCAGTGGTAGAAGCCGTGACGGATATTTGTCAAGATATAAAGGATGCTAAAAAGCAATTGTTTAAGTTAAGAAGATCCATTTCTGACATAGCTCAAAGCATCGGCTTTCGAATAGTGGCAGCAGGGACACATCCTTTTTCTGCCTGGCAAAAACAAGGACTAACACCTAATCCTAGATATGATGAGATTATCAACACACTACAGGATACCGCTCGATCTAATTTAATTTTTGGATTGCATGTGCATGTTGGAATTCCAGATAGAGATATGGCACTGCACATTGCAAATTCTATTCGGTATTTTTTACCCCACATTTTTGCCTTGTCTACTAATTCTCCTTTTTGGGAAGGTCGGAATACTGGTTTTAAATCTTTTAGAACTAAAATTTTTGATAAATTTCCCAGAACAGGTATTCCTGACTATTTCGAAAGTGTGGAAGAATATGACAATTTCGTCAATCTCTTGGTAAAAACTGATTGTATAGATAATGCCAAAATGATTTGGTGGGATGTTAGAGCACATCCATTTTTTCCGACTATTGAAGTTAGAATTTGTGATATTCCAATGCATGCGCAGGAAACGATTGCGATTGCAGCTTTAATTCAGGCTATCGTGGCTAAATTATATAAATTAAGAGAAGCAAATCTTAATTTCATGAATTACAAACGAGCCTTAATAAATGAGAATAAATGGCGCGCTTCTAGGTATGGACTCGAAGGAAAATTAATTGATTTTGGTAAAAATGAGCAAATTGATACGAAGATATTAATTTTACAATTATTAGATTTTGTGGACGATGTATTAGATGACCTAGGTTCAAGAGAGGAAATAGCTTATATCCATACTATTTTGGAAAAAGGAACAGGTGCGGATCGTCAATTAAAAGTCTATAAAGAAACGGGGTCTTTGGAAAAAGTGGTTGACTTTTTGATTGAAGAAACCTTAGTAAACATTTAGAATGTTCGATAGACTTTTGACTTTAACAAGCGTATGAATAAAAAATTAAAATTAGCGATATTAGATATGAACAATGGTCATCCCAATCAAGGGTTGCGATGTATTTGTTCTATAGTAGAAAAATATCCAAAGGAAATTGACTATAAAATTTACGATGTTCGAGTAAATGATGAAGTGCCAGATTTGGGATATGATATTTATATTTCAAGTGGTGGACCAGGTAATCCTTTAGAAGGTAATGGTGTCTGGGAAGTAAAATTCACGCAGTTAATTGACCAGCTTTGGGCGCATAATAAAACGGCTAATATAGCAGATAAAAAACATGCTTTTTTTATCTGTCACTCCTTCCAACTGGTTTGTGATCATTTTCAATTAGGCGAAATTACTAAACGAAATTCTACTTCTTTTGGCATTTTTCCAGTTCATAAAACGGCTGCAGGAAAAAGAGAAAAGGTGTTAGCACAATTAGGAAACCCATTTTATGCGATTGATAGCCGAGATTGGCAATTGGTACAGCCCAATTTGAATGTTATTAAAAAATGGGGCGCGAAGATATTAGCACTAGAAAAAATTAGAGACCACGTTGCTTATGAAAGAGCAATTATGGCTGTTCGATTTTCTGACGAATTTATAGGTACACAATTTCATCCTGAAGCCGATGCAGAAGGAATGACCGCTCATCTTTTAAAACAAGAGAATCGAGATAAAATTATCCAAAATTTTGGTAAGCGCAAGTATAATAATATGATGAAATTATTAGCTAATCCTACCACTATTGCAGCTACAAATGAGGCGATTTTACCTTCATTTATTGAAAACGCTATTCGTCAGTTATCTATTGAAATAGAGGCAGTAAGTATTGACTGACTACTAAGCAAGTAATATTTATGATCAAACAAGCGAGAACCAATTATAATAAATCTTTTACATCTAAGAAGTATCTAGCTTTTAAGGAGGACGTATGTGCTACACATAATTATGTGCCCCCTTTTCGCTTATCAGAATCCCCTATCTTTATTTCTAATTCTTTAAGAAATCACTTGGTGAAAGCTTGTGAGGTTATTAGTGAAACTATTTATCATCCAAAATTTAAAGAATGGTCTGAAGGTGCTTTGGCAGGAGAAGATTTAAAAGTGCCAGCAGAAGATGATCATAGTCTTTTTATGCAGATGGATTTTGGTATTTGTCTAGATAAAAATGGGCAAGCTATTCCACAATTAATTGAAGTACAGGGTTTTCCTTCTCTTTATTTTTTCCAAGACTTATTAGCTAGAAAATATCAAGAATATTTTGAGGTACCAAGTAATTACACTTGTTATTTCGATGGCCTAGATTCTAAAAGCTATATAGAATTATTGAGAGCTGCAATCATTGGAGATACTGATCCTAAGAATGTAATCTTGTTAGAAATTGAACCTGAGAAACAAGCTACTGCCATAGATTTTTTATGCGCTCAGGCAACTATAGGTCTCAAAGTTTTATGTATTAGTCAATTGAAGAAGAGAGGTAAAAATCTTTATTATTTTGATACAGAAGGAAAAGAAATTCCGGTGTATAAAATATTTAACCGAATCATCTTTGATGAACTCTTACAACGAGAGAATTTAAAAAGAGAATTCTATTTTAAAGATGAGGTCAATGTAGAATGGATCGGTCATCCGAATTGGTTTTATCGAATCAGTAAATACATATTACCTTTATTAAAAAGCGAATACGTACCAGAAAGTTTTTACTTAGATCAACTCGATAGTTATCCTAATGATCTAGAAAATTATGTACTAAAACCCTTATTTTCATTCGCAGGGGCAGGAGTTAATTTAAATATTACTCCCGAAATATTAGATACTATTACTGACAAAGAAAATTATATTATTCAAAGGAAGGTAAAATATGAACCTATCTTAGAAGCGATCAACGGAGAAAAAGTAAAGTGTGAAATTAGAATGATGTTACTATGGGAAAAAAATGTTCCAAAAGCAAAAATAATTAATAACTTAGTTCGCTTGACGAAAGGAGAAATGGTTGGTGTTAAATATAATAAAGATAAAGATTGGGTAGGCGCAAGTGTTGCCTTTTTTGAGCCATAAGTAAAGAGAAGGATAAATCTCAATTTTTGTCACATCCATCCACTCAAGCACACAGATTATCATTAAAGAAAAAAATATGATTAAACCACCTTTAAATATCGTTTGTATTTCTCGTTTTTTTAAAGGAAGGGCTTTTTTTGAAGCAGCACATGCAGCAGGGAATAAAGTCTACCTACTTACCTCTAGTAAACTCAAAGAAGAAGATTGGCCGTGGGAGTCTATTACCGAGACATTTTATATGGACGAGGATGAGACGGGTAAATGGAAAATGGAGCATGTCGAAAATGGCTTAGCCTATAAAATGAAAAGTATCAAATTTCATTTATTCGTAGCATTAGATGATTTTGATGTTGAAAAAGTAGCTCATTTAAGAGAGCATTTTCGTATTCCAGGAATGGGCGAAACGACTGCTAGATATTTTAGGGACAAATTGGCCATGCGGATTAAAGCAAAAGAAGAAGGTATTTCTATCCCTGAATTTACGCCCCTTTTTAATGATGATGATATTCGACAATATACCTTAACTGTTCCTGCTCCGTGGATCATTAAACCTCGAACTGCTGCTTCTGCAATGGGGATGAAAAAATTGTATACAACGGACGAATTATGGCGACATTTAGAAGAATTAGGAGACCAGCGACACCATTACTTATTGGAGCGTTTTGCACCGGGGGATGTTTTTCATGTCGATAGCCTATGCCTAGATAAAAAAGTTGTTTTTGCCAGAGTGAGCAAATATTTAGATACTCCTTTTGACGTGGCACATGGTGGTGGCATTTTCCGAACTCAAACCCTTCCCTTTGGTTCAAAAGAAGAGAAAGCATTACTGAAATTAAATAAGGATTTAATGAAGGCCTTTAATATGAATCATAGTGCCACGCACACTGAATTTATTAAAGGAAAATTAGATGGCAAATACTATTTTTTAGAAACAGCATCCAGAGTGGGAGGTGCTAATATTGCAGAAATGGTAGAGGCTTCTTCTGGTATTAATTTGTGGAAGGAATGGGCTAAAATCGAAATTGCTAAAGCTAATAAGACCGCCTATAAATTACCTAAAGTTACTAAAACCAATGCAGGAATCATTGTCTCTTTGAGTCGCTATGAACAGCCTGATACTTCTTCTTTTTCAGATGAAGAAATTAGCTGGCGGATGAATAAAAAGTGGCATATTGGATTGATTGTGCAATCTGCAGATTCGCATGAAAGAGTAAGGGAACTGTTAGATGCCTATACCGAACGAGTAGCTAAGGAATTTCATGCAAGTCTGCCTCCTGAGGCAGCACCTATCTAAATGAGAAACTAAGAGGTAGTTGAATGGTAATAATCAACTACCTCTCAGTTGTCTTTCTATCCAATCAACGACTTCATATAAGCCACCAACAATCGCACCCCATACCCTTTAGCACTTTTCATTTTAGAATACTCCGAATCACCAAAAGCAACCCCTGCAATATCTAGATGCGCCCATTTCGGATGATCTTTGATAAAAAATTCTAAAAACTTACCCGCAGCAATCGCCCCTGCAATTGGTCTCCCACTAAAATTACGAACATCTGCAATATCAGAGCTAATATCTGATGCATAGTCGTCCCATAATGGGAGCGGCCACAGTCGTTCATGAGTGGCCTGTCCAACCGCCATCAACTCAGCAGCTAAGGATTCATTTTGAGTGAATAAACCACCTGTGGCATAGCCAAAAGTTCTGACAGTACTACCTGTAAGGGTCGCCAAATCTAATACAATATCTGGTTGATAATTCGTTTGTATATATGCTAAACCATCTGCTAAAATTAATCGCCCTTCCGCATCAGTATCAATGATTTCAATCGTTTTTCCAGAATAAGAAGAAATGACATCTCCCGGCTTCAAGCTCTTAGCATCAACAGCATTTTCGGCGGAAGGAATGATACCAATCACATGGATAGGAAGCTCTAACTTTGCGGCTAATTCTATTGCTCCTAATACAGCTGCCGCGCCCCCCATATCACTTTTCATATAGTGCAAATTAGTGGAGCCTTTAATAGATAAGCCGCCTGTATCAAAGGTGATGCCTTTACCGACCAAACCCAATTTGGGTGTTTTTTTCTTTATATTTTTAGGCTTGTATTCTAGTTTTATTAAAACCGATTCATGTTGACTACCATTCCCTACTGCTAAAACAGTATGCAATCCTTCTTTTGTCAACTCTTTTTCGCCTAGTATTTTGACCTTGAAACCATGTTTTTTCCCAGATTTGATAGCATAGTTGGCGATAAATCTTGGTGTTTTTTCGTTAGCAGGACTATTCACCAATTTCATCATCTCGATCTGCGTTTCTCCGGTCAAAAGCCCTTCATTTGCTAAAGCTTGTATTTTCTTATCCGGGTACACTAGGCTTAATATAGATTGCTGAACAGTTGTTAATTTTTCGTTCCCAGTTTTGAAGGCACCAATAGTATAAGTAGCTAATTGAAAACCTAAAGCGGCATGATACGCTATTTCTATTGGTAAGCTAGATAAATCGATACTGATGTTTTTCTTCCAGTTTTTTTGCTCTTTAAAAGCAAGGCTTCTGAAAGCATCCGAACATTTAGCAATATCTTTTGTATCCCCCAATCCAAGCAAGTAAATTTTTAGTTTTCTTTCTGGGTGATACAAAAGTATCGTTTGTTTATAATTTCCTGTAAAGTCTATTTTGTGCTTGATTTGAGTCAGCTCCGCTATTTTAGTGCTATCTACTGCTCCTTTCTGAAAAGGTAAAATAAGAACATCTATTCTATTGGGTAATTTATGGATACAATTAATTTTCATTATTATTTTTATTGATTGGATAGCACACTACTTGTTTTAGAACAGAGAGCAGAGAAGAGAGAGTAGAGACGTATTTCGTTCAAAGAATGATGAAATTTCGTCCTTTATTAAACGAAGTCTATTTTTATTCTCTGCTCTCGCTTCTCTGTTCTTTAAAATGTCTAGTAGTATGATTGAATCGGTAAAATTAGAACTTATTTAGCGGATACATTTGTTTGCAGCCAAATTATTATTGTGGTTTATACTTATCTTACACCTTTATTACAGCAAATAAAAAAACTGAAATGCAGATTTGTGCGATATGTAAAAATAGTCAAAATCCATTGGTACATAATTTTAAGGGCAGAGAAAATCGACCCTTACTAGACATTCTGGAACAAAAAATACCTAATTGGGATAGAGATGTAGGTGTATGTACCGAGTGTTTGGATGGTATCCACCAAGATTTATTAAGTAATCTCCTAAATGTCCAGAACTATTCTTACGGTGGTATTCAAGTATTGCCAACTCCTATACGATTAAATGTCAATCCAAAATATACGGGAAGAGGGGTAACCATTTGTTTAATAGATAGTGGTTTCTATCCACACCCTGACTTAGTTACGCCTAAAAATAGAATCAAAAAGATACTAGATATTACAAATCCTGATAGGTCCGAAGATTATTTTAAACAGCCGCACAACACCTCTTGGCATGGGACGATGACGTCTGTGGTTTGTGCAGGAAATGGACACTTATCGAATGGCCTGTATAAAGGAATTGCGAGTGATGCAGAATTAGTTTTACTAAAAGTAGCGAATGATAAAGGATCTATTCCCGGGGCTATGATCGCGAAAGCACTCCAGTGGGTTTGTAATAATCATGTGCAATACGACATTCGAATTGTTAATTTATCGGTAGCGGATGATTACGATATTTCTTTTCATGAAAGTGAGGTTGATAAAGCTATAAAAACACTAACAGAAAAAGGAATTACGGTTGTCGCTGCAGTTGGCAATGATCCTAATGCGCCTATTATTCCTCCAGCCAATGCACCACAAGTGATTGCAGTAGGAGGATTAAATGACCAAAATACGATAGATACTTTACAACAAATAATGTATCATTCTAGCTATGGTTGGACCAAAGATGGTTTACTAAAGCCAGAGTTAATTGCACCCGCCATTTGGTTAGCTGCACCAATTTTACCTAAAACAGATACTTTCAAAGAAGCGCAAGAATTATTTGAAAAATTCTATAATTCAGTAGGAGCTGAAAAAGATAAAATACTACAAACGATTAGAAGTAAAAAATTAATTTCTGAATATTATAGTCATGCAGATGGTACTTCTTTTGCTGCACCAATTGTTTGCTCAGTCATTGCCCAAATGTTAGAGGCAAATCCTAATTTAACTTTGGAAATGATCCGAGAGAATCTATTAACGACCGCCCATCCACTACCCTACGAAGATCGAAAGCGACAAGGGTATGGGGTCATTCAACCAGCAAGTGCGGTTGCAAAAGCAAGTCAGGAAACGCATTATCAATGGATAAAAATTAGTCCTTTTATTAATTATGATGCAAAAAAAATTAGTTTTCATTTCCATTATCATGGTGCACATCACATTAAAGTTAGTGGTGATTTTGTTGACTGGTCAGAGGATGCCTTACCAATGGATCAGATAGAAGATGGAATTTGGAAACTGACAATTCCAATTTTGCCAAAAGGCCATTATCAATATAAATTTGTGATAGATGGCTGGATTTGGAAAAGTGATCCTATGAATTTTTATAGAATGCCTGATGGATTTAACGGATTTAATAGTCGATTCTTTATATAAGAAGTTGTTTAAAAATGAATTGATGCATCATTTGCAAGCCATTGATTCCTAGATACCTGCCCGACTGCCGTCAGGCGGGCGGGCTTCAGCTTTTTTTATTCTCGTAGCTAAGGCTACGAAAACAAAAAAGAGCTTCGTCCTAGAAATCAAGCACTTACAACTGATTGCAGAATACATTCTTAAACAACTTCAAGTATAAGTAACAATAAAATAATCCAAGAAGATAAAGCTCAACTAAAAAAGGTGATCCTGAATCAACAGAATCACCTTTTTTATAGAGAAAAATTTTACTAATTACGCCGTCACTAAAGAACTATTCTTAGCTCTCTTTCGATCATGCTCTTTCAAGTAAATCTTTCTTAAACGAATAGATGTAGGTGTTACCTCTACATACTCATCACCTTGAATATATTCTAAAGCTTCTTCCAAACTAAAGATGATTGGTGGTACTAATTTCACCTTTGCATCATTACCAGAAGAACGCATATTACTTAACTTCTTCGTCTTTGTTAAGTTGATAACCAAATCACCAGGACGGCTATTTTCACCAACTACTTGACCTTCATAAATCTCTTGACTAGCGGAGATAAAAAACTTACCTCTTTCTTGTAAGTTATTAATACTAAAAGGAATCGC
>CAKZUM010000369.1 GCA_937921525.1 uncultured Saprospiraceae bacterium | reverse complement strand
ACCATCGCCTATTACCGTGGATACACTCTCTAGTCCATTAATTACGGTTTGTGAAAATGGAATTATTGAAAAGATAGAAGGGATGGCACTTACTATAGACGGCAGTCAATTCCCTCAAATATTTGATGATGGGACTGCCACTACTCAATCTGATATTCCGCTGGAATACCAATGGCAGGTTAGTGCTACTGGAAGCGACCCGTGGACAGATATACCCGGTCCGTTGGCACAGCAACAAGATTATACTCCTGCGCCTACTACAAGTGATTTATATTATCGTCGGCAAACTAAGACTTCGGAATGTTGTGGTGGTACATTGGTATCTACCAGTACAATTACGCATGTGCAAGTCACCAGTAATGTGGCGCCAGTAGTAGAAGCAGGAAGAGTCTGTTATACTTGCCCCGGTAGTCCAATAATAATTGACGCAACTGTAGTGGGTGGAACTGCTCCTTTTATATATGATTGGAACGATGGTGCTTATGATGTAGAAGACCCAACTGTCTCCCCTAGCCAAAGTACCGTCTATACTTTAGAAGTGACAGACGCTAATGGCTGTGTACAGTCTGGTCAAACAACGGTAGTCACTTATGAAGCGGATGCAGGTACAGCGACAAATGTATGTGCAGGGGCTGGTACTACGATTGGTGGTACCCCATTACCGGGGGTCACTATTGTTCCAGCTGGTGGCACACCTCCTGTGGACGATCATAGCGTAGAATATGCTTGGTCACCTAGTACAGGATTGAGTTGTACGGACTGCCCTAATCCAATAGCGACTCCATCTACAGCAGAAACGTATACGCTAACAGTCACGATCAATTATCCTGACGGCACTTCTTGTCAGACAACCGATATGATCGAAGTAGGAGTAATAGATGCGCCTATAAATTCAGAATTTGCAGGACCAGATACCGTACTTTGTTTTGGAGAAACGGCTGTATTGGGGTCAGCCCCAGAAGGCGTTGGAGGACCTTATTTCGCACAAGCGGCGGGAAGTACTACTACCTCAGGTACATTGAATGTCAGTCAACTCTCTGATGGTAGCACCAGTACTGGAGTTAAGACCGATGATGGTAGCACTCAGAATGTTGTCCTTAATTTAGGAAGTGTGTTTGAGGTCAATATCATTGATTTGGCTATTTTGAATTCCTCAAGTTTTGATAGCGATTTTAGCATAGAGGTCAGTACAGACGGAGTAAATTATACAACAATTTTTAGTGATGTAAGGACTTCTTTTGCGGCACAAACGCAGGTTTCTTCATTTTCGATTACAAGGTTATCTTTTCCAGCCCAAGATGTTCAATATTTTAGATTTACATCAGAATCCAATTTTAGTGATGTGGGGATTGGCGAATTTAGTGCAGCTTTTCAAAACTTTAACTATATCTGGACACCTGGTACTTATATAACAACAGATGGTTCTTATGCAACTTATGATGCGGGAACATTAGAGATGCCAACAACGAATCCAATTACTTATACGGTAACTGCCAACAAAGAGACTTGTAATTTTTATGACCAAGTAACCGTAGCAGTTATTGAGGCTCGAGCAGGTGGATTTAGCTGTGGGCCTAAACTTCTGGGCGAATCAGACCGAACATCAGGGATAGAGGAAACTTATTCGTGGACAAAAATAACAGACCCAAGTATTACTACTGGAACAGGCGACTTAATTGGTGCAACGGATATTTTGCATGCACCTGTTTCCGCCTCAACAGGAGGTAATGTTGGTTATGAATTAACGGTAAGCTATACCTTGCCAAGTGGCGTAACAGGTATCTGTAGAGATACTACTATTGTACCAAGTGTCTGTCCACCAGAAGCAGGGTGTAGAATTTTTGTATTTGGAGGAGGCTGTCCTGATTTTGATAACGGAGGTACTGGACTAGAGGGACTTCCTCCAAATGGAGATGAGCCAGAGTTATGGACTTATAGCTGGGATTCTGATCTTGGCATGACGGGTTTGGACAGTTACAATACCCAATCGGTGATGCTTACTGACGATGTAGCTAGAACCTATACGCTCACTTTCACAAGTGTAATAGATCCGACTTATACTTGTGTCGCTACTATAGAGGTAAACAGCCCTGCTTTTTCAACACCAATTATCAACGTAATTGGTGGTACTACCTGTAAAGGAGATTCTGTAAATATTGGAGATCCTTCCAATAATCCAGGCTTAACTTATGAGTGGACAAATTCAGAATTTTTGGATGATCCAACTATTAATTATCCAAAAGCTTCTCCGCCTTCTACAACTGAATTTATATTAACGGCAACAGATAACGTAACAGGTTGTGTCGCTATGGATACCGTATTAGTTGTTGTGCCAACTGCCGCTGACGCAGGGGAAGACCTAAATGTCTGTGACAACGGAGTCGTAACTATCGGCGCAAATACGGATACACTTGGTTTTACATATAGCTGGGAACCAGCAGGGGCTGCATGGGAACCAGGCTCAGGACCAACCGATGCGATGCCAGAGGTATTTGTGGCCACTACACAAGATTTTTATCTAACAACAGTAGACACTTCAGGCACTTGTACGACTCGTGATACAGTCACCGTGACAGTAGAAGCACTTCCTCCCCCATTTACTTTACCAGATATTGATTACTGTCCAAGTCAAGCGTCTTTGACACTTGGAACGGCTGATGGTACAGCAGGTGGTACCAACGAAGTACCTGATGGCTTTTTATATACTTGGAAACCAAACACCGTTTCTGATGAATTTGCCCAAAATCCAACGGTCAATTCACCGCTTCCAACGGTGCCGACCACCTACACCGTTATTGTTGCAACACCCGGAGGTTGTAATCAAAAAACAACACAGACGATTAATCCAGTAATGTCTCCACCACTAGTCGGGGGTAATAGCACGATCTGTCTGGGAGAATCCACTCCAATCGGTGATGATACTAACGAAGCAGGATTTGATTATGTATGGACTTCAAGTGATACGGATGTCAGTTCGACACTAGATAACGCCATGTCCTTAAATCCATCTTTTACGCCTGACGCAACTGGTACATTCATATTTGTTGTCACCAAAACTAGCACTCCATTGAGTTGTTCTTCTACGGCACAAGTAAAGATTACCGTTACAGAGCTTTCGGCGCCAACTCTAACTCCACAAACAATATGCGCAGGAGAATCTATACAAATAGGTGTTCAAAATATTAGTAGTTTACAGTATCAATGGGAACCTACAATTGGTTTAGATGACCCTTATATTTCTAACCCTACTTTCACAGGTACAACTAGTACTAGTTATACGCTGACTACAATTGACGACAATGGTTGTACGGCAGAAGCAAGTACTTCTGTTACGGTAAACCCTGCTCCAGCTGTAATGATAAGTTTACCAGATACCGTACTATGTGATGTAAATACCTCAAGTGTGGTTTTAAATCCAACGGTAACACCCGCAGGAAATTATACCTACGCTTGGTCGCCTAGTGATAATTTGAGTAGTGATGATATACTCAATCCTACCTTTTTTGTACCAAGTGAAGGTGCTTACGAATACATTTTTAGTCTTACAGATCAAGCAACGGGTTGTACGATTACAGATACATTAAATGTAGTTATAGAGTTTTTCGCTCCCAATCCTATTGTAACAGCAGTAGATAGTGCTTGTATTAATAGGGATGCAAGTATGTCTGTAGTAGTTGATGAATCTTCGGTATTGTACCAATGGCAGCGTAGTACCACCGATTGTTCTTCAGGTTTTTCAGATATTACTGGAGCGACAAGTGCGACTTTAACGGATACAGGCATTTCGCAAGAAACCTATTATAGAGTCATTGTGTCCGATTTAACAGGCACTTGTTTAGATACCAGTAATTGTGTAGCTGTACCAGTTAAGTTTTGTGAGTTCCCGTCCGATTATTCTGACTACACGGATACCTGTACTGACAAACCGTGTCATGAAATTAGTTCTGATATTTATTTAGGCAGTGGCGTAACAGATGAACTGGAAGCCAATACAGATAATTTGGCTAGTACAGATACAGACGATGGGGTTTCGATATTTTCAAGTTTGGATATTGTACCAGGGGGGGCTTTTCAATTGCCTGTAAGCTTATATAACAATACAGGAAACGATGCCTATTTATATGTATGGGTAGATTGGAATGGTGATGGAGATTTCGTTGATACAGACGAAACTATTCTTAGTAGCATTTATGCGACTGGAGATCATCTAATAAATTTCAATGTGCCAGATAATCTAGTAACTACTCAAATCGGATTGCGATTCAGATATACTACCGATACCACAAATGGCAGTAGTGCTTGTGGGACGGGTACTTGTGCCACAGATGGAGAGGTAGAAGATTATACGATTCCTTTCCAATGTATCAATGAAAAATGTTTGCCAGTTACTGTTACGATTAAGAGTGGAGAGTGATTTTGATTTGTCGATAGTTGAAAAATGATAGAACCACAAAAGGTACAAAAGAGAACAAAAGAAATAGCGGGTTTACAGCATATTACTTTTGTGTCCTTTTGTACCTTTTGTGGTTTAAATTAAAATCTCCAATAGTCTGGGTGGCAGACATTTTTAAAATGTCTGCCACCTTTTCATAGTTCCCAAGTATCATATACTATGTACCTATATGGTAAAATTGTCAACTACTTTTGTTGTTACTTATCCCCGTTACTATGGAAGAAAAAGAATAATAAACTATAAATACAGGACGCTAGAGGATGCACTTCTTTTTACTTACCCTTAAATTTGTAATATCTTGCCTAGGCTACCCCTCTCCATCGCACACATAATCATACCTACTTATTAAAAATCCTATCAATTTTTCCCCCTCTCTTATTTCTCTATTACACATTTCATTCTAACAATTGTTATCTGTCTCCTAATGGTTATTGTCTTGCTGTTACGGAGAAGAACAAATAGCTTGATAGATAGGTGTGTTTAAAATTTTCCTTATTCATTTTGCAATGCTATTGAAATTAAGAGCTTGTATAAATTTTAGACAAGCTCTAAAATATTTATTCTTTTGAATTACCCTTTTCCCGAATATTTTTCAATAAGAAGTTACTCAAACGACTTCTAAGGAATGATGAATTAATAAATTGCGTTTTTGTGCGCTGTTATTTTTTCTTTCTACAAGGCGAAAAACCAGCCCGAATGACTTCGGTCGGGCGGGCGTAGGGATAGCCTAGCTATCACGAGGCTTTTCAACATGAGCAAAAGATAAAGATTCGGGGAATCTTTATCTTTTGTGAACCGCTTGCGGATGGGTTGCTAAAGGAAAAAGAACAAGCAGAAGAATGTAAGTTTATTATTTCACCATTCCTCAGATTAGAAACGTAACTAAAAAATACATCAATATTGAGAATACTTTTCCAAAGTAACGATGAAATAATAAATCAGTCAATTTGGACGAGTTTATTTTGTTTCCAGTTTTTCTTAAAAAATCCTTGCATAGCAGAGCTACGGAAGTATTTTTTAAGGAAAAATGGAGGCAAAAGAGACCGTTCAGATGACGGAGCTATTGTTTTATCGTTACTAAGTCTCCTTTGTATCTTATTACCAATAATTGTAACTGCTCAAACAGTAAAACGCTGTTATGAAAAACCTACTCCTTTCCATAATCCACAATTATCAATGGATTTGGAGGCATACACCGACCAGTGGATAAAAAATAAACCATTAACTAGTCGTTCAAAAATAACCATACCCGTAGTTGTACATATCGTTTGGAATAAGGAGGAAGATAATAATATTTCAGATGAACAAGTACACTCGCAAATAGCTGCCCTTAATAGAGATTTCCAATTGGAAAATGATAACCTTGATATTATATCTAGTTCTTTTGAAAATATTATTGGGAATGTAGGCTTTGAATTTTGTTTGGCAACATCAGACCCTGATGGAAATCCAACCAATGGAATTACTAGAACGGAAACTAGGTTTACAAATATTGGTACTAGAGGAAATTCAATTATCTATTACACCGAGGAAGGTGGAAAAGATGCTTGGGATACCAACAAATACTTAAATATATGGGTAGCAGAGGTGCCTGGTATTCTTGGGTATGCGTCTAGACCTGGTGCAAATAATGAATTTGAAGATGGCGTTGTCATTAACACTCATGCCTTTGGGACAGTTGGAACAGTGCAGGCACCTTATAATTTAGGAAAAACAACCACGCACGAAATAGGACATTATTTTAATTTATTGCATTTGGCAGGAGACAATCCTTCTTGCGAGGAAGATGATATGGTTTTAGATACTCCTAATCAGATGACTAATTATTTTGGTTGTCCTGATATTAATATTTTTAGCTGTGGAACACAAGATTTGGTTTCTAACTACATGCATTTTGTAGATGATGCCTGTATGGCAATGTTCACACAGGGACAAGTAGATCGAATGCATGCCGCATTGAACGGGGCAAGATCGGGCTTACTGGAAAATACAGCTTGTCTGACGACTACTGTTTCAACGAGTATAGACTCAAATTTAACGATCTATCCAAATCCTACGACAGATTATGTTTATTTAAAAAATACATCGGATCGAGTACAGGACATCAATTATCAGATTTTTGATACGAAGGGGCGTATAATTAAAGAAGGGATAATCCGAAACAATGATCGTTTAAACAGAATATCCCTTCCTTATCCAAGTGGGGTATATTTTATAAAGTATACTATAGAGCAAGAGGAAATAATTAAAGTGCTTTTGCTATTCTAAAACGGTTCTTTTTTACGCCTTTCATTTTATTAGGGATAGTTGTCTTTTTGCAAAAATAAAGATGCGCTGGAGGCAAATTGTCTAACACGGTTGTGGTAGTACATTCATCAAATATGGC
>CAKZUM010000368.1 GCA_937921525.1 uncultured Saprospiraceae bacterium | reverse complement strand
ACTAAAGAAATATAACCATCGACACTCAATACTAATGAACCGCCGAGGTACGAGAACCGTATGCCAGGTGGTGTGAGAGGGATAAAATAGGGTAATTGAACTTCTTTATAAACGTTCTCCCTATTTTACCCTACTCGATTGAAATTGTTTTAGACCCTTACTCAACCACGATCAAAGGTTTAGTCAAAATTTCTAATTCCGTTTGTAAAACCACATAATACATACCTACCGTCAGCCTTTGCGCTGGAAAAGCTTTGCTATGGCTACCTTCTTGAAAAGCAGTCCTATCGGATATAGTCAATATTTTTCTGCCATCCGTTGCATATACTGTTAAAGATGCCTTAGTGGTATAAGGAAGTTGGAAGCGAATATTCGTCCAAGTATTCGTTGGATTAGGCATTACTTCAAGGAGTGCCTTATGTTCATTGGGAGTATTTACTTCATTGGAAATTAGACTAGAAGGTAGTCTGATAATATCTGTAGAATCTATTAGAGATCGCCCTGATACTGGTAGGCATTCCACAATATCTACTAACACCTCACTGTTCATTTGCGCATGGAAACCAGGTTTTAATACTACTGTATTACCAGCTAATAATTGTACATTACTGCCACCGTCAATAATAGCTTCACTTTCTATTTGCATTTTTGCACGGTACTCTCCGTTGTCTAGTTGAATATTGCTTTGTATTAAAATTTCTGGGCCACAGTCCATCATTGAAATCGGTTGACCGACACATTCACAATTTCCATCAATTCTATCTTCTTCTGTATCAGCTATACCATCATCACAAGGATCACCGTACTCTGCACAAGAGGAAGCCCCAAATGTGATTTTACTTAAACCACTACAATTACTATCATCCCAATTATTATTAGCCGTAACTAAAACATACCTAGCTTGAATGCCCTCAAAATTAGGCCCATCAAAACCTTCATAACTATTCGTACCATTAGCTTGTGCCCAAGTGTAATCGCCTAGACTAGTCCAAGAGGTACCATCCATGGAATAATCAATGGATACTTCTCTAAATCCCTTTCCAGTTTCATTAGCGACATTGTAATTCCATATATGGGTCTCAATCAGAAAATAGGCTTCTCCAAGATCATAATGTATCCAATGCCCGTTACTCCTTGTAGGGTTTGGATTGGCGGAGGTCTCGCAAGATAGCCAAGAATCCGCAGGATTCGTAGAGTGTTTATCTGTTACCGCACAAGCTTCGTAAGAAGGATACTCTTTATAATCGGTACAATCAGGCAAGCCACAAGGAGTACCCGCGCAATTACATTGGTCATCATAAACATCATTGATTGTGGCTACATTATTATCATCACAGGATAAGCCTTCTGGCATACAAGCCATTTCGCATTTGTACTCGTATAAATAGGTGGCATCTATATATCGCCATTCTCCGTCTTCGATAAATGGTGTTTTCCAGAAAACTCCATAACGACCACCTGACCCACCGTTGACATGACGCATTTCTAAATAATAAAATTGGTCTTGGTCTAAATTAATTGATACAGAAGTTTGGGTAACTTCATCTTCGTGGTCGAATCTAGGCGTCCAATTAGAATTGGCGATTAGAACCGCATTGTTTGGATCTTCATCTGTACTCAAATAAAGTTGCATTCGGTCATCTCCAGATACGTTAAATTGATACGTACCTGAAACAGGTACTTTTAAGAAATTACTAATTCTAGAACCAAAATAGTTTTCTGGAATATTGTATGCCCCATATAGATACCCTAGATCTAGCTGACCAGCCGTATCAGGCTGCAAGGGAAAAGAAGCCAAACTTTCTAAATCTGTAAAATTATTTCCTGCTAAACCTCTATAATAATAAGGGCGTACGAAACCTCTTTCTCCTATACAAGCACTTGCGGAAATAGGTGTACCGGTACAATTGCAATTGCCATCTTCTTGATCCATGGTGGTCTGTGTATTGCCATCATCACAAGCTGTTCCAGCAGCAGGACAAGCAGGCGCACAGGCATAGTCATAAACATGGGTACTGCTAATAACGGAATAAGTATTGGGTAAAGAAGGAGTCCTCCATTGTACCTGCACAAAGTCTCCACCGCCACCTTCTCGATGTCTTACTTCAAAGTAATAATAGGTGCCAGTTACTAACGAGATAGCAGCAGATGTTTGTTCTGGATATTTATCATATTCTTCTCTATGTGTCCATTCAGGTACGCTAGCTATTTGGCTAATATTATCAGGAGAATCATCGGTACTTAAAAAGAAATTAGTATCATCATCTGCCGTAAGATTAAAGATATAATTACCATTTTCTGGAACAGTGATATATCCTTGTATGACGGATCGGTATCTATCACTAAAGCCCATATTCGGGGTAGCAAATTGATCCATTTCTATAACATGATCTGGCGTATTTGGATAATTCGGAAGGTGGGTTAGATAGTTAATATCACTACTTAAAACAGTCCAATGTTTCCATTTTAAAAGGCCTTGTTCTCCTACACAAGGATTTTGTGCAAGCAGAGAAAAAGAAACTAAGACTAAGATGATAGAAAAATATATCCGACTATTATACATGAAACTGCAATTTGAAATAATTATTCATTTAAACTACTGGACATTTTGAAGAGTAGAGAACCGAGAGCAGAGAATAGAGACAGCCTTCGTTTAAAATGCAATGAGATTTCGTCGTTCTCTGATCGAAATACGTCTCTACTCTCTCTTCTCTGCTCTCTGTTCTAAACAATGTCCAGTATTGTGCGGAAGTTCAATCATCTGGATAAACTTGTCGAAGCTTCTATTTCTTTTGTTATCTTTTGTGCCTTTTGTGGTTCTATTTTTTGTCCAGTTTTATAATAGTCTTACGGCGTTCAAGGCATAAAAAACCTCCTATACAGTAATTGTATAGAAGGTTTTAAAAGCAATTTTATGCTTATTTATTTAGGCATTATCCCATTCAGGATCTGAGCCTTTCTTTTTTTCTATTTCTTCCTTCACCTCTTCTTCAACAACTGTTTCTGTAGTTTCATTAACAACTGTTGTCTCCTCTACTACTGTTTCTGCCACTTCATTCACAACTGTTGTTTCTTCTACTACTGTTTCTGTTGCCTGACCAACTACCTCTTCCGTAGTT
>CAKZUM010000367.1 GCA_937921525.1 uncultured Saprospiraceae bacterium | reverse complement strand
CTAATAATTTTATTACAAATCCATCGTCAGATCAGTTGTCAGACCGCTACGCTATTAGATTGCCAAATATCCTTACAAGCGTCCCATTGTCAAAGTCATAAGTCTCACCTTTGACAGTTCCATTAGCGCAAGCTAATAGGAACGGTCTGACCTCTGACTTCTCAAAAAGACGCTATTCCTTCAACCGCACTTCATGTCGATCATCATATAACAAAAGGGTCTTAAACAAACCTTTTTCTGCCTGTGCTGCACCTAGACTTTTCAATGCCTGTACCAAATCTGGTTCTTCTTGTATCCACATTAAAACATTATCATAGGTAAAATCAGCAACAGCCCCCGTTTCAAATCGAAGCATTTTTTCTCTTACAACTGGAACCTCTCTATCTAAAACAGCCGTTCGATAAGGACGTTGTGTAAAAGGATTATATGCAGAAAATGGAATTTTCTTGTTTTCTATATCATTATAAAAGTAGTAACAAATGTTTCCTCTGACTTCCATTTTGGCAAAGGTTTGTAATCCTTTAGTTGGTTTGTTAATAGCTACTTTTACGTAAGGAATTCCTTTTATACTAATGCCCCATATACTGTCCAGATTCAACTGCATAGCGGATGCTATTACTCGAATATATTCTACCTTAATTTCTTCGGTTTGAGGGTTATGAAAGTACGCTGCCTTAATTTCATTTCCATTATAGCTTGGTTGATTTCTTTGAAACTCTTCATAGCTTAGATATACGCCACTTTGAAATTTAAAAGTTTGTGTCAATATGGGTTGGGCTATACTGGATAGTGTTTGTAATAAAACTATAGTGAGTATTAAAAATTTGTAATTCATTACGATTATGAATGTTGTTTATTGTAGCTTATTTAGTTAGTAAGTCAATCGTTATCTGATTAGATGATACTTAAGTTCTATCAATAAGAAACTCCACTTCAACTAGTCAGATTCCTATGAATGAAATGCTCAAGAACGACATAGAAGACTATTGAGAATAACAGAGAATCGCTCCCCCTTGTGGGTTATTTCAAGTAAGTGTTTCCTGATCTTATAAACCCCCAACCCCCAAGGGGGAGCGAAATAGGAAAAGTTCAGAAAACAGGAATAACCTCAGTATTACATAAAGTCTAAATAGTTTTTCTGAACTATATTATCCGATAACTATTTAGTCAATTCTTGGAAAACATCTTCCACAGAATAAGTCTCTTTCTTAAGCTCTAATAAAGTCAAATTTTGCTGAACGGCAAATTTAAAAATATCAGCGCGTATATCTTGATTATCCGTAGTTGTCAACTTCCAACGATTACTACCTAATGATTTTACAGAAGCTACTTTTGGAATCTTACTTAATTGTTCCTCTGAAATAGATTGTGCTAATTCAATGGTGATATTAGAAGCGCCATTCATTCTATTTTGTAAAGTACCGATACTATCGTTTGCCACTAATTGACCATTATTAATGATCAATACTCGATCGCAAACTGCTTGTACTTCCTGCATAATGTGGGTAGAAAAAATAACTGTTTTTTCTTGACCTAACTGTTTGATTAAACTTCTAATTTCTGCTAGTTGATTAGGATCTAATCCTGTCGTTGGTTCATCCAAAATTAGAACATCTGGATCGTGAAGTAGGGCCTGTGCCAATCCTACTCTTTGTCGATAGCCTTTAGATAAAGTACCTATGATTTTATTTTGCTCTCGACCAAGTCCTGTTCGTTCAATCATCTCTGCGACCCTTTGCTTTTTGTTTTTTATTTTGTGCAGGCCTGCCACAAAGGCTAAATATTCTTTGACATATAATTCTTTATACAAAGGATTATGCTCTGGCAAATAACCAATTTTAGCACGAACTTCTAGTGGATGGGTACGAACATCATATCCACATACTGTCGCATCGCCACTAGTCTGCGGAATAAAGCAGGTAAGGATTTTCATAGTCGTAGTTTTCCCTGCACCATTTGGTCCCAAAAAACCTAACACCTCTCCCTGTTTGGCTTCAAAGCTAATTGTGTCTATTGCTTTTTGCGCCCCATATATTTTAGTAAGTCCTTGAACGACTACGGACATAAATATTTTTTTTTTAGAAGTCAGATCACTATGCTGTCAGACCAGCCCGACTGCCGTTCGGGCGGGCGGAGTCAGACCGCTGTGCTGTCAGATGGCTAATAAACCTTACAAGCGTTACGCTGCCGTATCCAAACAACTTCATAACATGCTTTATCATAACGTTCATAAAGACTTATTGATTATCCCCGTAAAGGTAAGAATAGCTAAAGGTAAAAAAAAGAGGGACTAATACATAGCAATAGCAATGGTTGCCATACTTATTTTTACATTCGGTACTTCTAGCAATTGAAGGGCGCAAGCTTCTAGGGTAGCGCCTGTTGTCAGCACATCATCAACTAACAAGATATGTTTACCCTCTATTAGCTCTTTTTCTTTTAGTTGAAAGGCAGTTAGTACATTTTCTAAACGTTCCACTCTATTTTTGCCCGTTTGCGTAGGAGTATAGATATGCCTTTCCAAAACGCCCGTTCTATAAGGAATATGTAGTGCTTCGGAAAGTCCAATAGCAAATTGAGTACTTTGATTATAGCCTCTTTGACGTGCTCGTATTGGATGCAAAGGCACAGGAATAATCAAATCAATCGTTGAGAAAAGTGACTGTTCTTTTAAAAGATGGCCATACCATCTACCTAGTTGTACGCCAATCATAGGTCGATCTCCATATTTCAAGAGATGCAGTAGGGTCTGTATCTTGCTAGTTTTTGTAAAATAATAAAGTGCTGCAGCTGTTTCCAATGGTATTCTACCAACAAATCTATCCGTAAATTCATTTTCAGGATATAAATGGAGATTGGTGGGAGCTAATTTAGCTTGACAGGCTAAACAAAGTGGTTGGTCACGATTTCTTTGATTATGACGACATAACAGACAAAGAAGCGGAAAGAATAAAGACAAGAAGTCATTCCACCAAGGATTTTTCATACCTTGAGATTTTAAAGAAGTTGTTTAGAAATTTAGATTTGTGGATAAAGGTAAGAAAAACAAGAGCGTAGTAGGCAAAAAAAGAGAGGTAGTGTGAAACACTACCTCAGCCCTAACCAAATAAAACCAAATTATTATTTATTCTTAAACTCATCTAAAAAGTTAGATAAGTTGCATTGTCTACTGCAAATTTAAATCAAAAAAAGGGTATTTTATAATTAGAAAACCTTGCAAAGGCTACTACAAAGCCGTATGATAAAACTATCATTTTTGATATTTCTACTAAAAATTGTTTTTTATTTTTTTTCAAAATTTTATTTTGGATCATTATTTTATTCAGAACAATATTAAAAATTAATAAAAAGGTATTTTTTTTCTAAAATTGAACTTTTTATTTATTCATAGCTATTTTATACTACTGGACATTTTAAAGAACAGAGAAGCGAGAGCAGAGAATAGAGACACATTTCGTTTAAAAAATGACGATATTTCGTTGTTTTCTAATCGAAATACGTCTCTGCTCTATCTTCTCTACTCTCTGTTCTAAACAATGTCCAGTAGTGTATAGCTATTTTACATTTTTTGACAAACAATTTCATTTGTAATGAATTATCAGTATTTCTATTTTATATGCTCCATCTTATTTTTTGCTAATACTATACCTCTACAAGCACAGCAAACTGAATCAGAAAAGGACGCATTTTTTATCCGGACCATCTACGATGAAGCACTAACTAATGGACAAGCTTTTGATTGGTTAACACACTTGACTACTCAAATTGGCGGCCGTTTAGCTGGTTCACCTCAATCTTATGCAGCTATTGAATACGGCAAACAAGTATTGGATACTTTAGGAATGGATAGCGTCTGGCTGCAATCGTGTATGGTACCACACTGGTCTAGAGGTAATATAGAGCAGGTGAAAGTGGTGTCTTCCGCACTTGGATCAATGGATTTAAAAGCAACGACTTTAGGTAATTCTATCGGCACTCCCGCTGCTGGAGTTATTGCGGAAGTAATAGAAGTAAAAAGTCTAGATGAAGTGGAGGCATTAGGTGCAAAGGTGCGAGGCAAGATCATTTTTTATAACCGTCCAATGGACCCTAAACAGCTCCGTACTTTTAATGCTTACGGGGGTGCGGTAGATCAACGGGTATTTGGTGCCTCCAAAGCAGCTGAATTTGGTGCTGTAGGTGCTATTGTTCGATCTATGACTACTCGACTAGATGATTATCCACATACGGGAACGCTAGTATATACGGAAGGCATTGCTAAAATACCTGGTATGGCTATTAGTACGAACGATGCCGAGCAGTTGAGCGATTTACTACAACATGGAAAGGTATCCCTGTACATGAATACCAATTGCCAAACTTTATCCGATAAAAAATCCTACAATGTAATCGGAGAAATTAAAGGAAGTACTCACCCTGATGAAATCATTCTAGTCGGAGGGCATCTGGATTCTTGGGATCTTGGACAAGGGGCACATGATGATGGCGCTGGTTGTGTACATGCTATGGATGTTATTCATATATTGCGTCAATTGAATTATCAGCCAAAAAGAACTATTCGATGCGTGCTATTTATGAATGAAGAAAATGGACAAGCAGGAGCGATTGAATATATGGAACAGTCTAATAAAAATAAGGAATCCCACATAGCTGCTATTGAATCGGATGCAGGCGGGTTTACACCTAGAGGATTTTCCTGTGATGCTACAGATAAGGTGTTTAATACTAAATTTAAACCATTATATGACCGTTTTATTCCGCTGATGGAGCCTTATGGTTTATATTTAGAAAAAGGAGGATCTGGCGCAGATATATCCAGACTGAAAAGTCAACAAGGCTTATTATTTGGTTTTAGACCAGATTCTCAAAGATATTTTGACTATCACCATACTTCCATTGATACGATTGATGCCGTTAATGAACGAGAATTAGAGCTAGGTGCTGCTGCCATGACTAGCCTCGTCTATTTGTTGGATCAGTATGGCATTTAAAAAGAAGTCAGCCGTCAGATCGTTCTGGTTAGCTTACGCTAACGGAACTGTCAGAAGTCAGATGTATAACGTTGACACATCCCGTTGTCAACGTCATACGTCTGACAGCGTAGCGATCTGACCCCCGAATGGCAGTCGGGCTGGTCTGACAGCGAAAGCGGTCTGACTTCTCAAATCATAAAAACCCTATGCCAGTGTATTGGCTATCAGAAGATAAATTATACTTTCCCCCTGCCTATCTTACTAATGAAGATGGCATACTAGCTATTGGAGGTGATCTATCTCCTGAGCGTCTCCTATTAGCTTATCAGCATGGTATCTTTCCTTGGTTTAATCCAAATGATCCGATTATTTGGTGGTCCCCTGATCCTAGATTTGTGCTATTTCCTACAGAGTTGAAGGTATCAAAGAGTATGCGTCCTTATTTCAACCAACAAAAATTTCAGGTTACTGTGGATCAACAATTTGAAGAGGTGATGCGCGCTTGCCAAACCCAACGCAGGGATAGACAAAGTGGCGGTACTTGGATAACGGAAAGTATGATTGATGGCTATGTGCAGCTACATCAAAAAGGCTATGCCCACTCTATAGAAGTATGGGATCAAGATCAATTAGTGGGGGGGTTATATGGTATCGGTTTGGGAAAGGTCTTTTACGGAGAATCTATGTTTGCCAAAAGCAGTAATGCTTCTAAATTTGGTTTTATTTCTCTAGTCAGAAAGCTACAGGACTTAAATTTTGTAGTAATAGATTGTCAACAAGAAACAAAGCACTTGGCTAGTCTAGGAGGAAGAAGTATTCCACGGACACAGTTTCTACAACTTTTACAACAAAATCAGAAAGAAAGAACAGAGATCGGAGATTGGAGTACTTATTTGAATATATTATAAAGAAGTGAGAGCAGAGAAGCGAGAACAGACAAGCCCGACTGTCGTCAGGCGGGCGGGAAATAGAGACTAAAAAAGTCCAATAGTATTAACGAATTGATACTTGATTTCTAAAACCAAAAAAGGCAAGCTTTAATGTAAAGCTTGCCTTTTTTGTTATCAGTACTGAAGAGTAGAAAATTATTCTGCTGCCTCCGCACCTTCTGCTGCCTCTGCACCTTCTGCTGTCTCTGCACCTTCCTCTGCGCCTGCACTCTTTAATGCTCTTGGTACAACAACTGATACAACTGGAATACCTCCAGAATTCATTACTTCGATACCTTCTGGAACTTCCAAATCTCTAACTCGTGCAGAAGATCCTAATTCCAAAGTTGAAATATCAACAAATAAAGTATCAACTAATTTCTCAGGAGTTGTCTTAATCTTTGCTCTACGTAAAGTTTGTTGCATTTTACCACCTACCTTCACACCAGGAGAAACTCCCTTGAAACGGATAGGTACTTCTACCTTTACAGGTCTACCATCTTCTAATTTAAGAAAATCAGCATGTAATACCGATTCGTTCACTGGATGAAACTGCGCATCCTTCAAAATACATCGGTGCGTGGTACCATCTAAAGTGATTTCTGCTACCTTAAAATCAGGAGTATAAATTAATCCTTTTATATCTTTAGGTTTGATAGAGAAAGATACATTTGTATCACCACCATATAAAACACATGGGATACCGCCTTCGTTTCTAACTGCCTTAGAAGCTTTCTTGCCTATACCGTCTCTTACTGAACCAGAAAATGCTATCGTATTCATATCTTTAACTTTTTTCTATTTCTCGAAAATGAGCGCAAAGATATAGATTTTCTTAAAAAGAAGTCTGATTTTTAACAAAAATGAACGTTAAATTCAAAAATAACGCTACTATTTTTATTAAAATGTTGTTTTTTAAAATACAAGTCCCATTTCTTTCCTCGAAACCATAAAAAATAAACTATAATCCTCCAGCTAAACATAGAATAAAAAGCAGAACCATATTTATCCAAAACAGTGAAGTATTATCACTTTTTAAACGAAATCTGTCTCTACTCTCTGTTCTCGCCTCTCTATTCTTTCTTCCTAGGAATGGGCAATATATTTTCCATTCGGCCATCTATAAAGTAGAAATCTTCCCCCGTAAATACTCCATCCTCTTCTAGCATAATCCGAACAATTTTCTTCCATTCTGGTATCTCCGTGGCTGCAAATAGCTCTATAGAATAAGCCGTATTGGCATATAGTGGATAATCTCCTTTCCCTTTTACGCCTTGCTGCTGATCCCACATACCGATTGTTGGTCCTGCCGCATGGCCATGCAAGCCTATCGGATGCGTATAAATAGACCCATTAATACCTTCCGCTTTTGCTTGTTTCAACGCATCTTCCAGTATTTGATTACCCGATTTGCCTGCTTTGAATTGACTGACTAAAATATCTTGTAAGCGATTTCCATTTTTAAAAGCTGCTTGCAGATACGCCGGCACTTCTTTTTCGCCATGCTGTAATACATAAAAATGCTGTTGCTGATCTGTATTCAATCGTAAATACGTAATTCCAAAATCTACATGTAATAAGTCTCCTTGTCGAATCACCTCATGGTCTGGTCGCCGAGAGAAGGAACGTAAAAATTCTTGATTTCCTTCCGCAGATCGCTGAACGGAAACAGAGGGATGAAACCAAGTGTCCAAACCGTAGTTGGTAACTAATTGTCGTAAGGTCCATTCTACATCAGTCGTAGTCGTAATACCTGGATGGATATGTTTTTCTGATAATCCTTCTTGCAATATCTGATGCCCTAGATGGCAAATCATCGGATAAATCTCTAGCTCTTTTTGTGACCTAGTCTCTAACCATGCAATAGATAATTTTTCTGCTGATACTACCCTATCCTCCATATCGTCTGGTAGCGTCTCCATAAATTCTTGATATTCTGTATGCACCAAACCATCTGCTAAGGCAAAGTTCTTAGAGAAATTTAATCCTATTTGCTTAGGATTTCGATCTCTAATTGTTTCCATTAATGCATCCCATTGATCTGGATATACATTTAAGTCCCATGCCCCTTTTAATAGCTTGCCTACATCATATCGAGCAATAGCTATTTTTTCTAAAGGCTCGTCTCCTCCTTTATCATAAAAAGCTAAAATTGTTCTTCGCCGAGCAGATAGCCAAGTACTTGGTAGCATCGTCTTCATCACGGGGTCTTCGTTATACTCTCTTGAAATGATAATCCACATATCTATTCCTGATCGACGCATGAGTTGTGGTAATAAATTGTCTAGTCGATCTTCTAAGATTTCATCAACGACTGCTGCGCGCTCGGCCTGATTTAGAATGAGAGTGGCTGGCTGTTGGGCTAGCAGTAAGTTCATAAAAAATAGACTGGCTAAAAGAAGAATGGTTCTATACATAATTTTTGTTTTTCGTTTTATCTACAAGTAAATTGTAGTGAGATTAAAGTCTAGGTATTTTTACCACAGATTCACGGATTATGAAGTATATAGTAATCCGTGCATCCGTGGTAAAATATCAACGCATCGTTTCAAAGCATTACAATTTTTTCCTAAACTTCAAAAATAAAAAACTAGTCAATAGCCCAAATCCCAAAGTACCAAATAAACCTCCCAAGAAAACAGTAGGGAGAGAACAACTTTTTAATTCCGAAGTATCTCCATACACTAAATATCCAGACCAATAATAAGGATGAATATGTCTTTGCGTTTTAATAAAAGTATTTTTTGCATTCGCTAAGGCTATATCTTTCGCTTGTCCAGCTTTTATATTCTCAAAGAACAAAGGCATTAATTTGGCAGCCGAGTTGTCGTTAATTTTCCATAGCGTTGTTAGCACACTTCTGGCACCTGCATAAGAGAATCCTTTTCCTACACTCACTACGCCCTCGCCTCGTTGCAACTCTCCTATACCTGTTTCGCAGGCACTCAAAACTACTAGCTCTGTCGGCAAATTTATATTCTGCAAATCTTTTACATATAATACTTGTCCTTGGGTCGTATCTGTTGACGTGGCAAAGGCTAAAAAAGAATAATTGCCTTGTGCTTTATTAGATTCTCCATGAGTCGCCAAATGTAAGATTTGATATAACTTGGCTTGTTCTTTAAAGGCTTCTGCTGTTGCAGCTGCACCAATTAACACCTCTCCATTCATTATTTCTTTGATGTTCTCGACCTCTGACTGATTATATTTTAATGGATCAAAAACATTCGACCGACTGCTTCTTTTACTTCCTTTTTTTAAAGTAAAACTAGGCGCCACTCCTAAATAGTTAGCACTAAATGACTGTCGTGATTTTTTTAAAATCGTATTCAACCAAGTAGCAGAGTACGCATAGCTTATTGCATAATTAGACACTAAGTAGGTATAATTCTGAAATTGAGTCGGGTCTTTCGGGGCTTCTATCACTAGCGCATCAAAAGGCAAATATTCCAACAAGCCATTGGTTATAAAAGTAATTTGAGGACGAAGATCTGCTTGTATCGGAGCGATCAATTGTTGATATAAAGTATGACCAAGATCGGCATACTGCTTTATCGACCTTTCATTATTTTTTAAAGGATCGTAGTCATGGATGCTTTTTCTAAATGCCTGTACCATAGAAGGTAAATCCGTAGGCTTAGGCAGTTCCTTTAAAATAATTTTATCCTTATTAAGGAGGAATACATAAATACTTTGATCACTCACAAAGTACTCTACCAAGGTTTGTTCCGCTGATAAATCCTGTTGTAAGTTATTGATTGATGCAGGCTTTAGATCATATTTTAATTGATAATAAGTTGGATAACCTTGTTCAATACTCGTGAGCAGTTGTTCGTGTGTTTCTTGCAAATCAAATAACTGACTAGTCAAAGAAGTATGTAAGGATTCATCTCGTTCTGCTAATTGATTATTTTCAAACAACAGTTTTTCCTTATAAGTAATATCTGCACTCAAGGCATTCGCTTTGGCAATAATAGAATCTGGAATACCTGCTACTTGCAAAGCCTCTTCATCGTGAAGCGTCCGCATTAAAATAAAGGTCTTACTTTTTTCTGAATAGGCAAATGCTTTATTGGCATACTGTTGATCTCCTGTCTCTTCGTATAGATGGTAGTTGATCTCAATAGCATACTGATAAAAATCAAAAAACTGATCTATTAAAGATTGACCAGAGTCTATACTCTGAAAGTATCGTTTTAAATAATCTAATCGCCGTTCTATTCTAGGTAAACGCTCACTAGCTTGATACAATTCCGCTACATCTCTATTCTCTTGATATTTTTTTAAACTTAAATGTGCCAACTCAATTTCTACATTCCCCAAATCGTAACTCGAATATAGATTAGTTTGATCCTCTACAGGTAATAAATTATAGGCTAAATAAAGAAAGCTATCTGCTTTTTTATACTCCCCCAATACTAAATAACACTTTCCTATTTCTAGATAAATCTCAAACAACTTAGTAGGGTCATCTGTATATAATTCCTGCCCAATTTGTAGTGCTTTTTTTAGGGCAATTAATCCTTCTTGAAGATTGTCTTCTCGCTCACAAAGTGCCTTACCTTTGGAGATATAGGCAGTATAAGTATCAGGATGATTGATACCATGAATGGATTCGTATATCCCCAAAGAACGGTCGTAATAATCAGTAGCTACAGCTTTGTTATTTTTTGCTAGATGCACTTTTCCTAAATGCTCATAGGCTAAAGCCGTTAAAACGCCCTTTACGTCCCCTATGTCTTTTTGAAATGCCACTACTTCATTTAAAATCACTTCTGCTTTATCATGCTGATTCAAATTGATATGTCCTAAGCCTGTTAAATATTTGTATGCACAAAACATTGGATGCGCCTCACCAAGAGTAGTTTTATAAATAGCTGTCGCTTTAGAAAAATAGGCCAAGGATTTAACATTATTTCCAGTTTGCCCATGTAAAAAACCTAAGGCCAAATAGACCGCAGCTGTAGTAGGGTGATCTGGTCCAGAAGCATCTAAATGAATACTCAAAGCCTTCTGAAAGAAATCATTGGCAACCGTATAATTTCCTTTAATTCTATTAATCCCACCGACTGCAAGATAGGCATCTGCTGTTTCTGGATGGGCATCTCCGTAGTTGTGCTTTGCAATAGCTAGTGACTGACTATAAAAATATAAAGCTTCCTCTAAGTTCGCCTTTGTCTCTTCAATCAATCCTAAATTATTATAGACATATCCTACTTTTATGTGATTGGGACCCAATACCTTTTTTCGAATTTCCAATACTTTATTGTACTCTTTTATTGCTTGATCAAATTCCGATAATCTTAGATAACAGTTCCCTAAACTATTGGATATATCCGCATAGATAGTATCTTCCTTGCCTAGTACCAATGACAAAGATTTTCGCAAAGGAACAATCGCTTCCCTATAAGCCCCTTGATGCGTCAATATCTTTCCTAAAAGATGGTAATACCTGCTTGCTAATAAATCGGATTTTGGTACTAATAGCTGATTTAGGTAGGTGCTGGCAGCGTTATAATCATCCGAATCTATTAAGAGAGATACGGAATCTAATTGTTGTCCAATTATTTCATCCGAAATATCACCATATACCATTGGCAAAGGAATCTCCCCATGTAATAACAATGGCAGTAAGAAACTTATAAAAAGGGTAAGAATTGATTCTCTTTGCATAGTCTTAGTAATTTGATAGATACC